>CAMZHB010000094.1 GCA_947306605.1 uncultured Prevotellaceae bacterium
GAGTGGAGTACACTCAATTAAAAATGAAGAATTAAAAATGAACAATGAGATGTTTGACCTCCAGGGACGGAGAGTGACTCATCCGAATAAAGGGGAAATCTACATTCAAAACGGCCGGAAAGTGCAGGTGAAACGTTGAAGAAGGCGCTCGTTTCCGGCGCGTTTCTGAAAAAAGTGTCGGAAAAATTTGGTGACCATCAAAGTTTTTGCCTACCTTTGCACCGAAAGACAAACGTGAAGCGAACACAGGCGGGATTCCGATGGACGGCATCGGGATTCTTTCTTTTTACGCTTTCGCAAAGAAACAGAAACTAAGTAAGAAACTATGGCATACATGTCACAAGAGGGCTACGACG
Organism: uncultured Prevotellaceae bacterium; assembly: GCA_947306605.1. Lineage (GTDB taxonomy): Bacteria > Bacteroidota > Bacteroidia > Bacteroidales > Bacteroidaceae > UBA6382. Next base: position 357 of record CAMZHB010000094.1, read on the forward strand.
AAATGGTGGCCCAGTTGAGAAAAATGGAAACGGTGGACCGCCAGGCTGCTGCCGCTGCCATCGCCGAGGCGCGCGACAAGGGCGACCTCTCCGAGAACAGTGAGTATGAGGCCGCCAAGGAGGCCCAGGCCATGCTCGAAATGAAAATCAACAAACTGAAGGCTACCCTGGCCGAGGCCAAAATCATCGACACCAGCCGTCTGGCCAAGGACAGCGTGCAGATACTCTCCACGGTGGAGATGGAAAACGTGCGCACGGGCATGAAGATGAAGTACACCATCGTGTCGGAAAGCGAAGCCGACCTCCGGAAGGGCAAAATCTCGTCGCAGACACCCATTGCCCAGGGCCTGCTGGGCAAGAAGGTGGGCGAGACGGTGAGCGTCACCGTGCCCAACGGCACCATGGAACTGAAGATATTGAACATCACATTCGACTGAACCATGGCCACCATATTCACGCGCATCATCCGCGGCGAGATACCCAGTTACCGCTGCGCCGAAAACGAGGAGTTCTATGCATTCCTTGACATCAATCCCATGCGCCGCGGCCACACCCTGGTGGTGCCCAAGCGCGAGGTGGACTACTTCTTCGACCTCACGGACGAGGAGATAGGCCGCATGCAGGTGTTTGCCAAACGCGTGGCCCACGCCATCCGCGAAGCCTTCCCTTGCCGCAAGGTAGCACAGGCCGTGCTCGGACTGGAGGTGAACCACGCCCACGTGCACCTCATCCCCATCGACAGCGAGGGCGACGTGCGCTTCAGCGGACCGAAGGTGGAACTGACGCCCGAGGAGATGCAGCAGACCGCCGACGCCATCCTACGCTGCTTCGAAGGAAAATAAGAAGCGGACGATAACGACATACTCCGAAAGGGCTCTTCACCGGAATGAAGAGCCCTTTCGCTTTGTCTGACGGCGTTGCCGGCGAACGGTTGAATTTTTTTGAAAAAAAGATGCGTTTTGGTGGGGCAAATGATTAAATAATGTGTATCTTTGTAACCCGGATAGACGAAATCTTTTTGTTATGAACGACCAGTTGAAAGAGATCGTAAAGGGAGCAGAACTTTCGCTTTACGAGTTGATTCCGGAAGACGTTTCCCCAGAACAGAACATGGAATCGGTGCATTGTCGCCGTTTTATTGCCAGCACACCGCAGACGCGGGCCATCTCGAACGACCCGACGGTGGCCGGCGCAGACTATACCAGCCGATTGAAGACCGCCTGCCAACAGGTGCTGTCGAACTTCAAGTTCGGACTGAAAGAGCGCGAGACCGTGGTGCTGAACATCCTGCGCGGCGCGCTCAACTTCGGGCTGCGCGAAGCCTTGGCCGATGCCTACGGCTGGACCCGCCACAACACGAGCTTCATCAGTGCCCAGCGTGCCCGCGACGACCAGGACTCCGAGTCGTGGCATATCACGGAGAAAGGCTATAAGAAAATCTATTTCCCCACCCAGACGTCACTGGTCATGGGCGACGTGGTGGCTACGGGCACCAGCCTGGCCTTCGGCATGAACGAAATCGTGAAATCGGCCGTTGAGCAGCATTGCATGCTCAAGAACGTAGTGTTCTTCACCTACGGCGGCGAAAAAGCCGAGCAGATATTCAAGGAAATCGACACGAAATGCCGCCAGCTCTTCCCGGGCTACGAGCAAACCTATGTCATTTACTTCGAGGGCCGTTTCACCGTGCCCGACCTCAACACGCGCCTTACCATCCGTCTGACGGGCACCGACCTGCTGCGCTACGGGGCACTGATGGCTCCCGAGTTTTTGGAGTCGCAGTATGAGGCTCCGTCGTATCCGTTGGAGCGCTGCATCATCTACGACGCCGGCTCCCGCGCCTTCTGGATTCCGGAATACGTGGACGACGTCATCGACTACTGGCGGCAGACACTCGACCTGGCGCACGGGGCTTTTACCTTCGAAACCTTGCTCAAGGAACGCTTCCCCGAACTCGATGCCTCACGCTTCGGCAAGGTGGACCTGCAGGCCCTCTGTGTGGAGCAGATAGACAAAATGGAACGCACGTTCAACCGTGGATAAAATCAATAATTCTCTCAAATAGTTACTCAATTAAATTTTAAGTTTTATGAAAGAACAAAAGCAGCAAAGCCGCGACTTTGAGCAACAAAGTGTCCCGGCAGAACACAGACGCGGCTTCTGGTCGATGTTTGTCATCATGATGGGCTTTACCTTCTTCAGCGCCAGTATGTGGACCGGAGCAGAAATGGGAACAGGCCTCAATCTGAAAAATTTCATTATCGCCCTCGTGGTCGGTAACCTCTTCCTCGGCGTTTACACGGGTCTGTTAGCCTACGCCGCTTCCCGCACACAGTTGAGCATCCACCTGCTCTCTCACTATTCGTTCGGTACCAAGGGCTCGTACATCCCCTCCTCCGTGCTCGCTATTACGCAGATTGGTTGGTTTGGTGTCGGCGTGGCCATGTTTGCCCTGCCTACCATCCAGTTTGTGAAGCCTCTCTTGGCTGAAGGCAGCTGGTTTGCCGAAGGTGACCGCCTGTTGTGGACCATCGTCATCATTGCCGGTGTCGTGATGACTTCCACCGCTTACTGGGGCATCAAAGCTCTGCGCATCATCAGTATCGTGGCTGTGCCCGCCATTGCTGTACTGGGCTGCTACTCTGCTTGGCAGGCTCTCTTCGTGGACAAGGGCGGCAACGGTGTGGAACTGCTGACCAACTACATCCCCGAAGCCGGTAAGGACATTTCGATGATTACAGCCATCTCCATGGCTATCGGTTCCTTCATCAGCGGCGGAACCTGCACACCCGACTTTGCCCGCTACTCCAAGTCGACAAAGATAGGTGTGAGCACCACCGTCCTGGCCTTCTTCATCGGTAACTCCATCATGATTGCCTTCGGTGCCATCGGTGCCATGGTTTGGAATGAGAACGACATTTCCCTCGTGTTGGTAAAGCAGGGCCTGCTCATCGCCGGTATCATCGTGCTCGGCCTGAACATTTGGACCACGAACGACAATGCCCTTTACACCTCGGGTCTCGGTTTGGCCAACATCACCAAGTTGCCGAAGCGCTACATCGTGCTCTTCAACGGTGCACTGGGTACGCTGGCCGCCATTTGGCTGTATTGGAACTTCTGCGGCTGGTTGAACATCCTTAACACGTTCATCCCGCCCGTAGGTGCCGTGCTGCTCACCGACTTCCTCATCTGCAACAAGTCGCAGTACAAGCCGCTTGAGGAAATGAAGTTCAAGGCTGTCAACTGGGCTGCAGTCATCGCTTGGGCACTGGGTACTATCGTGGCCCTCATCGGTGCCGACAAGATTCCGGGCGTTCACGTGGACTTCCTCTCCAACTCGTTGCCCGCAGTGAACGGTATGGTTGTTGCCATCATCGTCTACCTCTTGCTCCGCAAACCGTTGAACAAAGAAGCTTAATCATCAGAATAGAATATCCACAGGCGATGCGGCATGCCGCGTTGTCTGTGGATAATTGTCTTTATGAAAACAATCAAGGAAATCTATAAAATCGGCCATGGTCCGTCGTCGAGCCACACCATGGGCCCCACGTGTGCCGTCAACATCTTCTTGGAGCATGTGCCGGCCACGCGTAAGTTGCAGGTGACGCTCTACGGCAGTCTGGCGGCCACAGGTCGCGGCCACCTCACCGACAAGGCGATTGAGGACGTGTGCGAACAGGCCGGTGTGACCGTCGACATCGTGTGGGAGCCCAAGACCTTCCTGCCCCGCCACCCCAATGCCCTGCTGTTGGAAGCCTTCGACGGCGAAGGTGGCAAGATTGACCAATGGACCGTTTACAGCGTGGGCGGCGGCTCGCTCAAGGAGGATGAACCGCGTTTTCTCACCGCCGGAAGCAATCCCGACATCTATCCCCACACCACCATCACCGAAATCATGAACTACTGCTCCGAGCACGGTCTCCACTACTGGGAGTATGTGCAGCAGTACGAGGACGAGGACTTGTGGGACTATCTCACCGAGGTGTGGCAAACCATGCAGACCGCCATCCGTCGGGGTTTGGCCGAGGAAGAAGTGTTGCCCGGACCGCTCCATCTGCAACGCAAGGCCACCAAGTTCTACGTGAAGGCCAAGGGTCTGAAACCTTCGCTCGAGTCGCAGGGGCTGACTTTTGCCTACGCTTTGGCCGTGGCCGAGGAGAATGCCTCGGGCAACATCATCGTCACGGCCCCCACGTGCGGTTCGTGTGGCGTGTTGCCCGCCGTGCTCTATCACCTGCATAACACGAAGGACTTCATGGACGTGCGCATCCTGCGTGCTTTGGCCACCGCGGGATTGTTCGGCAACGTGGTGAAGGAGAACGCTTCCATCAGTGGCGCCGAAGTGGGTTGCCAGGGCGAAGTGGGCGTGGCCTGTGCCATGGCCAGTGCCGCGGCGAGCCAACTCTTCGGGGGTAGTCTCACACAGATTGAGTATGCCGCCGAGATGGGCTTGGAGCACCACTTGGGCATGACCTGCGATCCCGTCTGCGGGCTGGTGCAGATTCCTTGCATCGAACGCAATGCCTACGCTGCCCTGCGTGCCCTCGACTCCAACCTTTATTCGTCGTTCACCGATGGCCGCCACAGCGTGTCGTTCGACCGCGTGGTGAAGGTCATGAAGCAGACCGGCCACGACCTGCCGTCGCTCTACAAGGAGACCAGCGAGGGCGGACTGGCCAAGACGTTTGGCGAATGACAATAACTCACGTGTAGTCACAGAAACGGCGTCTCGAAAGTTCGAGGCGCCGTTTCTGTTGTTTGAAGCGCCTTTTCTGATGACAGAGGCGCTTTTTTGTTGTGGCTATGGTTCAGAACAGGCCGATGAGGCGCTGCAGGGTTTCCTTGGCGTCGCCCAGTTCCAGATATACGCCCGCCGTCTTGTGGTAGAGCGGGTTCTCCACGCCGGCGTAACCGGGCTTCAGGTCGTAGTTGCAGATGATGACCTGCGGGGCCTGGTCCACGTTGAGCACGGGCATGCCGTAGATGGGCGTGCCCTCGGCGTTGCGGGCGGCGGGGTTGAGCACGTCGTTGGCGCCGATGACGATGGCCAGGTCCGTCTTGGCGAAGTCGTCGTTGATGGCTTCCATTTCGTAGAGGTCTTCATACGACACGTCGGCTTCGGCCAGCAATACGTTCATGTGTCCCGGCATGCGTCCGGCCACGGGGTGGATGGCGTAGCGCACCGTGGCGCCCTTCGCCGTCAGTTTGTCGGCCAGTTGCTTCACCTGGTGCTGGGCCTGTGCCAGTGCCATGCCGTAGCCCGGCACGATGATCACGTTCTTGGCCTGGGCCAGGGCGTCGGCCACGGGGTCTTTGGCTTCGCTTTCGGCCGGTTGCCGTTCGGCGGCGTCGATCTGGGCCGTGAGGGTCTGCACGCGGCTCTCGAGGTCCTTCACGATGGCTTCGAGTTCCTGTATTTTCTTTTCTAAGTCCATAATGCGTTTTACTAAGGTTTCGTTTCCGTTGTTGTCAGTCACTGGGGACGGCATGGCTTTGGCCTTGCGTGTGCCTCCGGTGAGGATGCTCATGAGGCTGCGGTTCATGGCGCGGCACATGATTTGTGTCAGCAGCAGTCCCGACGCTCCCACGATGCCTCCCACGGCGACGAGGAAAATGTCGCCGATGGCCATGCCGGCAATGGCGCCGGCCACGCCCGAGAGCGAGTTAAGCAGCGAGATGGTGATGGGCATATCGGCTCCGCCCACCCGCAGGGAGAAGTAGAGGCCGAACAGTGAGGCGCACACCGCGCAGAGCACGATGGCGTGCGTCATGCTGTCGGTCGTGAACCACGTTCCCGCCACGATGGCCGCCACCGTCAGCAGCAGCCATACCACGGTGCTCAACGAATGCCCGGGCAACACCACAGGACGCTGGTTGAGCACACGGTGCAGTTTGCCCGCGGCCACCAGACTGCCCGTCAGGGTAATCATGCCCACGGCAATGGCAAGCAGCGACGTGAAGCGCACGAAGGTGGCGTAGTCGCCGTCGGTGCCGATACCGATGCCGGCCGCAGTGAGTATACCCACCAGGGCCGAGGCACCGCCGCCCAGGCCGTTGAAGAGGGCCACCGTCTGCGGCATCTCTATCATCTTCACCTTGACAGCCATCCAGCCGCCGATGAGGGCGCCCGCGACGATGGCCGAAAGCAGCGTCGGCAGCGTCATGGTCTCCACGTTCCAGACCAGTGTCGCCACCACGCCCGCCAGCAGCGCCGCCGCCGAGAGCAGGTTGCCCGCCACGGCCGTCTTCACGCGGCTCATCATCGAGATGCCTGCCAGTACGGCCAAGCTGAGCACCACGCTGAGAATAATCTGTATGGTCGTCATGGCGCGCTACTTTTTCTTCTTGTTAAACATCATGAGCATGCGGTGGGTCACGCCGAAGCCGCCGAACACATTGACCGCGGCCAGCACCACGGCCAGCCAGCCCGCAGCCGTGGCCAGCCAGCCCTCGCCGGCCGCCAGTGCCACGGCTGTAGCCGCCAGTGCAC
>CAMZHB010000095.1 GCA_947306605.1 uncultured Prevotellaceae bacterium
AGTGAACGCTACCTTACGACGCTTCATCTGAAACGCTTGCAGGACGTGCTGACGGGCATACCCTATGAGCACGTCGTGGTGTTGGTCAACAGCGACGTTTATGGGGGCGGGGGAATTTATAATCTTTATATGCTTTCGTCGGCGCACCACAAGTATTCGCTGCCAGTCATGGTTCATGAGTTCGGCCATAGTTTTGCGGGGCTGGGCGACGAATATGCTTATGGTGACGACGAACCTTACTTTCACGAAGGTGTGGAACCGTGGGAACAGAACCTGACTACGCTGGCCGACTTCGGTTCCAAGTGGGCCGACATGGTGCCTCAGGGCGTGGCGGTGCCCACTCCGGCGCCCGAGGGTAAAGACAAGGACACGGAGAGCGTAGGTGTGTACGAGGGCGGGGGATATCTCTCGAAGGGAGTCTATCGCCCTGCGCCCGATTGCCGTATGAAGGTGAACGATGTGCCGCAGTTCTGCCCCGTGTGCCGACGTACCATCGAGCGTGTCGTGCGTTTCTACACCGAGTAAGCGTCAGATGTTTGCCACACGCATGATGTCGGCAAACACACCGGCTGCGGTGACTTCGGCACCGGCTCCGTAGCCTTGTATAATCATGGGATAACGGCGGTAGCGCTCTGTGGTGAGCACCACGACGTTGTTGGAGTCTTCCAACTTGTAGAAGGGGTGGTTTTCATCGACTTCAACGAGTGACACCGTGGCTTTTCCTTCGGCCCATCGGGCTACGAAGCGCAGTTTGCGGCGTTCTTGCTCCATGCGTTGCCGGCGTTGCTCAAACTCAACGTCGAGTTCCTTCACGCTTTCCATGAAATCGGCGGTGCTGCCTTCGAAATACTTTTCGGGAATGAAGGGTTCGATGCGCACATCTTCCTGGTTGATGCGTTCACCGGCCTCTCTGACGAGGATGACGAGCTTTCTGAGCACGTCTTTGCCGCAGAGGTCGATGCGCGGGTCGGGCTCGCTGATTTTAGCCTCCTTTGCGAGGCGGATGACGGTGCTCAAGGGTTTTTCTGCCGAAAGGTTGTTGAAGATGAAGTTGAGCGTGCCGCTGAGCACAGCCTGTATTTCAATGACGCGGTCGCCACTGGCACGCAGGTCGTCAATGGTTTTGATGATTGGAAGGCCCGCGCCGACGTTTGTCTCGTACAAGAACTTGACACCGTGGCTTAAAGCGGTGCTTTTGAGGGTTGCGTATGTGTCGAAAGGCGCTGAAGCGGCGATTTTGTTGGCGGTGACCACCGATATGTTGTGCTCGAGCAGCGTCTGATAGGTTGAAGCGATTTCGTCACTGGCTGTGCAATCCACGAAGACGGAGTTATAAAGATTCATGTCAACGATGGTGCGCAGCAAGTCCGACTTGTTGCACGCCGAAGCCGTTTTTAGCATTTCGTAAGCCTGGTCCATGGGCAATCCGTCTGCGTTGAACAGGGCGCGTTTGCTGTTTGCCAGTCCCACCAGATTGAGTTTGAGCCTTCGTGTCTCCATCAGTTCCTGCCGTTGCTCCTGTAATTGCGCGAGCAGGCTTGAGCCGACGCCGCCCACACCGCAGAGGAAGAGGTTTACAACCTGATACTCGCTGAGGAAGAAGCTGTCGTGAATGACGTTGCTGGCTTTGCGCAGGTGTTCCTGCTGTATGATGGCCGATATGTTTGTTTCCGAAGCGCCTTGGGCCACTGAAAGCACACTGATGCCGTTCCTGCCGAGCACGCTGAACAACTTGCCGGCGATGCCCTGCGTGTTCTTCATTTGTTCACCGACGATGGCGATGGTTGAAAGCCCGTCGATGCGCTGCATGGGGTTCATGGCGCCGGTGGCAATCTCTTTGGCAAATTCCTGGTCAAGCACGCGGCACGCTGTCTCGGCGTCGCGGGGCGTCAAACAGATGGTTGTGCTCGTTTCTGACGAAGTTTGTGCCACCATGAACACACTCAGGCCGTGCGCAGCCAAAGTAGAGAAGATACGACGGTTGACACCGATGACACCGACCATGGACATACCGGAGACGTTAACCAACGATGTCTCTCTGATAGCCGACAGTCCGCGTACAGATTGCCTGCCTGCGGGCGCGTCACTCGTAATTAGGCTGCCCGGAAATTCGGGATGGAACGTGTTACGTACGTATATGGGGATGTTTTTCCTGCGCACCGGATAGATGGTAGGCGGGTAAACGACCTTCGCACCGAAGTTGCACAATTCCATGGCCTCGTTGTATGACAGCGTGTCAATGGGGTAGGCGTTTGGCACGATTCTGGGGTCTGCTGTCATGAACCCGTCGACGTCGGTCCATATTTCCAGTGCTTCCGCATCAAGTGCAGCCGCCACTATGGCCGCTGTATAGTCGGAACCACCCCGACCCAGCGTCGTCGTTATGCCGGATGTGGCGTCCGATGCTATAAATCCGGGGATGACAGCTACGCTTTGCAAGCTGTCAAAACGCTCTTTGACCAGACGGTTGGTGAGTGTGTAGTCGACCATAACCTTTTCCTCGCGCCTTTCAGTTTTGATGAAATCACGCGAGTCGTATCTCACGGCGCCTTTGACCATTGCCTCGACGCAGAGAGAGGAGCAGCGTTCGCCGTAACTGAGGATGGCGTCGCTCGTGCGCGGTGTCACGTCGCGGATGAGGCATACGCCGTGCAGCAGGTCGGCCATTTCGTCGAACAGACCTTGCAGACGCTGTTTCAACTCCGCCTGACGCGCTCCGTCATCCACGACGGCGTCGATGAGATTGTGGTGCGCAGCCACGATGTCCCGTACAACATCCTTGTATTCCGTTTTTCCCGCGCTTGCCAGCCGTGTGGCTTCTATCAGCTTGTCTGTAACTGCTTTGAGTGCGGATACGACCACGATGACGGGGCTTTTCTCCGCCTCTACAATCTTCTTGATGTTTTGTATACCGAGAATGGAGCCGACCGAAGTCCCTCCGAATTTTAATACCTTCATGAATTTTTGATTGGAATTTAATGTGTACGTCAGTACACGGTTGAAAAGTCTAAGAATAATCTGTGGAAATCACTCCATAACATACCTGTGCCGCCCCTCAGGGCATCAGGCCCTGACGACGTGCATCGCATGGCGAATAATTGTAGTGACAAGTACGTCTTCTTTCCATATAAATACTTTTCAAAGGGCAAAAGTACAAAGTTTTTCCCATTTGGCTCTGAAATTGCCCCGTTTTTCTTGTTTCAGTCCCCGCAAAAGTACATTTTTCATGCTTTTCCCCGGCCGTTTCCCCATAATGTCGCTTTTGAGAGACAATGTGCCGCAAACTGTGCGGAACATAAAGCGCCGTAACCCGTACATGGGAAAAAATATAAGGCACTTGGCAGACGCCAAATGCCTTATTCCTAATTTCATTTCCTCTCTGCGGTGCGCCTGACAGGACTCGAACCTGCACGTCATAGACACCAGATCCTAAGTCTGGCGCGTCTACCAATTCCGCCACAAGCGCGTGAAATCGGATGCAAAGTTAGTGATTTTGCAGGACAAACATGGGAATGCGCAGGAAAAAGTGCGTTTTTCCGCAACGGCAGATTTATTGGCGCAGGTAGGCGCGTGCGGTTTCTATGATGTTGTCGCGTCCCACGATGAGGTCTTCGGCGGTCATGTTGACGGCGATGTCGGGTTCTATGCCTTCTTCCGCCGATTGTTTGTTGGAGTCGTACATAGGGCAAGCCGAGAAGCGCAGCGACCAGCCGTTTGGAAGTTCGGCGTGAAAGGGCATGCCGGCGCCGCCACCGCTTTTGGCTCCCATGAGGATGACTTTGGGACATGCCCTGGCGTACATGGCGAAGGCGTTTGCGGCACTAAAGGTGCTGCGGTTCGTAAGTACGACGGCGCGTTTCTGCCATCGCATGCCCTCGGCGGGTTTCAGTTTGACGGGTTTCAATGACGAGATGGCGTTGTGGGCAGGTCCGGTCTTGTGAGCCATATATCCGGCGGTGATTTCCTGATTTGTGAAGCAGCCGGCGAGACTTTGTGCCGATGACAGCAGACCTCCGTCGTTGTTACGTACGTCAATGATGAGCCCGTCACAAATGGCGAGTTTCGTAAATATGGCATTGAGATTGCCACTGCCGATATTCTGGTCGAATGAGCCGCAGTAGATGTAGCCTATGTTGTCTTCGAGGATGCGATACTTCATTCCGGCAGAGAGCATGTAGCTTGTGCCGAGATATTTGCGCAAGAGGCTGTCGCTGAAGTTTGAGGGATATTGTTCAAACCAGTCCCAATAGCGTGCCACGTTGAATGAAGACGTGAGGTTGACGTGTCCGTCGCGGAGTTCGCGAATCATACGGGCGCACACCTCAAAGAGTTGCTCGCCTGTCATGCTTGGTGTGAGAAATTGGCGGTACTTTTCGTGGACTGTGTTCCAGTCGAGACCGTACGTGTCGGCTTTTTCCTGAAAGAAGCAGTAGTGCTCGTCGAGCAGGTGCCACAAGGCTTCGAAGTTGCCCGACGGCGTGTTGTCGAAGTCGTCTTCAGTGACGCACCGGCTGAAGATGGCTGCTGTGAGGCAGGCGATGAGTATGGGGAGGAGGTTTGTGGCGCGTTTCATCATGGTTGTTTGCGGTTAGGTTTTATGAGTTGGAATTGCTTAACATAGCCCAGCATGAAGGCATGTGACCAATCGTGGCTCTTAAGATGGTTGACGTGGCTCTGACGTATGTTGCAAAGGTAGCCAAGCCGGATTGTGTGGTTACCGAGCGGCATGTCGAGGGAGAGCATCTGGGAGATGTTGAAAGCTTGGAACAAGTGGGTGGCGCAGATGTTGTGGTCGTAGTTTCCCAAAGAGAATATCTCGTAGTACGACTGCGTGTAATTGGGCGAGAACATTGCTCCGACGAGGGGCAGGTCGGCTTGGTAGCGCGCTGTGAACGACTTGCCGAGGCATTGGAAACGGTATGACGCGGCGGCAGACAAGCCTGCGTCGACGGCTATGCGTGCTTGGGCGGGGTTGTTGCCGTTCCGTGTGTTGTATGCAAAACCCAGGTGTGTGCCTATGGCAGGTCCGGCCTGCAGTGTCAGGCTCTCGCTCGGTTGCCACTGGTATCGCCAGGCGAAAGTCCAGTCTACCATCCCTGAAATGGTCTTTGCATCGTCGGTAGGTGACTTACAATAAGCGATATGTCCCTGAAGAGTGTTCTGATATGCCACACGGTCGTTCATGAGATGGGTCAGGCGGGCGTGTTCGCGCAAGATGCGGACTTCTGTGCCCGTGTATTCGAGCGGTGAGAGGTATGTGTCGAGCAGGTTGTGGTATCCGACACCGAACAAGGAGGCGTGACTGCGCAGCAGGGTGGGGTCGCCGGCCTCTTGGGCGCGTGTGCCGACGGGGATGAGGGCTATGGCCAGGCAGACAACCGACACCGTGCGGACAACACGCATGATACGGAATTCCGAGTGTGGGATAGTTTTTCCTATGTGCATGATGCGCTGTCCGGTGTTTGAGATGGTTTTCGCCGTGTCAGAACAAGCGTCCCTGACCTATGATTTCATTCTTGATTTCATCGTCGGACTTGTTCACATCTGCGTCGATGTCTTCCTCGTCGGGGGTATTGTCGGCCTCGCCTTCAGTTTGTGGGGCTTCCGGTTCGGGATGGCGCAGCGGAAGCAGTTCCTCAATGCTCTCAACGGCGTACGTGGTGAGGCGCTTGCCCTTTGCCTTGAAACTTTTGACGCCTACAAACTGCTCCACGTCAATTTCTTCCGTCCCTCTGAAGGCGTCATCGCCGCCGTAAGTGAGGAGCAGGCGCGGGTAGGTCTCTTGTGTGAGGAGCAAAAGGCGGCTTTCGGCGTTTTCTCCCAAAATGGAGTGGGGCTTATTCGTATCTGGCAGGGTAAAACGTTTGAGATAGGGATACCCATTGTTGTCAGCGTCGTTCAGAACAGCGCTCCAAACGGTCGCGGCATGGTACTTGCCGATGTACTTGATGTTTGTTTCGTAGTGGTTGTTGGGCTCGACGTCGGTCATATAGTAGTTGCCGTCGCTTAGGATGACTACGATGCGGTCGTCAGCCGAGAATTCACCGAGGTATTCTCCATGTTCGTCGAAATTAAGTCGCTGGGTGTCGGTGTCAAACCAGACTTTGCGCCCTCCAAGTGTCGATGCGCCGTGGCTTTTCAGCAAGATGCGGTGAACGGGGTTCTTCGTGACAAGGTTTCCCTGGCTCTGACGTCCTTTAATCTTTAAGTCGGCGAAGTCTATGTCGAAGGTAATCTTCTTCAACTTCGGCTGCGGTTTGAGCATCACCTTCACAACCTCGGCTTCACCGTTTGCATTTGCCGTGAAGTACACGATGCGGCTTCCCGGAGTGCCCATGGTCACGTCGTACTCGTGGTCGCGCGTGATGCTTGTCACGTTAAAACGTTTCTGGAAGTAACTTCCTTTGCGCCCGTCGTGATATATGAGATTGTATATCGTACGTTTGTCGTTCTTTTTGAAGACTGCGACGTAAATAACCTCGGCTTTGCGCCCCTCACGTTTGGACTTTTCGGTCTCACCTATGAACAATTTCTCCTGAATGCGGGTTACCTTGTACGTACCGTCGCGATAGAACAGGATAATGTCGTCAAGGTCGGAACAAGGTCCGATGAGCTCGTCTTTTTTTAGGGCAGTGCCGATGAAACCTTCGTTACGGTTGATATAAAGTTTCTGATTGGCTTCGGCAACTTTGGCTGCCTC
>CAMZHB010000096.1 GCA_947306605.1 uncultured Prevotellaceae bacterium
TAATCAAGTTCTCCACCTGTTTCTCATCCATTAAGAAGTCGGCAAGCTTCACATCACAAAGCACTGGACAGAGCCCTGCCCGCGTGATGGCCTCAATCGAGGCAATAAACGTATGCGCCGGAACGATGACTTCGTCACTGTCGGCCCAACCGCAGAGTTGTTTGTATGCAGACAGTATCAATGTCAAGGCATCAAGGCCATTTGCCACTCCTACAACGTACTTGGCACTGCAGAACACCGCAAATTCGCTTTCAAAAGCGGCCGTTTCTTCGCCCAACAGGTAACGCCCGGAATGGAGTGTGCGAGCCAGTCGTTGCTCCACTTCTTTCATGTAGGCCAAATTGACCTGATGCAAGTCCAGATATTTTATTTCCATACTCCGGTCACAACTCTATTTCATATTCATCATAACATACACCGCGCCCTCCGAAACCTTCTTTTTGGAATGTCAGGCCTTCGTTGAGCACTGCCCCGCCCTGCTCCGTCGATATTCCGAAATCAAAATACCGACAGAAAGGAAAACGGTCTCTTGTATTCAGTTCCGTCAACAGTAAATCCAGCGCGCCACATCCACATCCCTCATCGCCCGAAGCAATATATTGCAAATGGGCCACACGTGCCGTCACATACACCACACATCCGGCCAGTACCGTGCCGTCGCGTTTTACCGTGAACAGACGTATTGCCTCGGGAAAACGAGAGCGCAACAACAGTATTTCAGCCAGCGAATGCACGGGAACACGTCCGTGGCGCTCGGTCAGAACGGCAGTTAAAACATTCCAGAAAGCCTCCCAATCACTTTCTGCCGAAACTTCCTCTACAGTCAATCCGGCTTTCAGAGCCTTCGTGTGGCCTCGGCGGCGCAGGGTGGTCACCTTGCCCGTCCCTATCTCCATCGCCTGCGACACACTGCGGCCTGTCAGTCGTCCGCCCAAACGAAAAACAGCATACAGGTCTTCCTCGGCCAATGTCGTATGGTAGATGTGGGGTACGGGCTTATACACAAACCGGCGGCAGTCCGTCATGCGGCGCAGCCAATCGGTCATTCCGGTCATCATCTCAAGCACTTCGGCAGCCCCCACGTTGTCAGGCGTCAGCAAGCCGCCGTAGGTCAGGCCGCCGTGCGATGTTAGCACACCGTCGGCCAATGTGGCCGGCAACACACCTCTCACGCAGTCGTGTTTCCCGTCGATAAACAGCAGTGAACAGTCCATAAAACGGTCGGCATGGTAGTCCATGTAATTCCGCAAGTGCAAAAACGTGCCTTGGCGTGACATTCTCACCGCCGCATCCCACCTGCCGGCGTCATCAGGGCTGTAACGTACTATCTGCATCCCATCTCCCTTTCAAAACTTTCGTAATCGTTGATGTATCCTGCCTCATCGTACGCTCCGGAAGCCAGCACCACACAGGCAGTGCCCGGTAAAAAATCATGAAGCCGGCACCACACGCCCGCAGGAATCACAATGCCTTCATCAGCACGTCTCATCCGGAACGTACGTTTCTACTGAACGTCGTCCACATCGATGTAAAAGCCGCCGCTTACGGCAAAGACCGACTCATGACACGTACGATGGGCGTGACCTCCCCTTTCCTCGCCTTCAGGTACGTCGGTAATCCAGAAAACGCGCCCTACAGCAAAGGGAATGTCGCTTAATATTTCGGCAACACACAATGTGCCACGCACGTCATCGTGACGCGCCAGCTTTATCAACCCACATTCAGGTCCGTTGTTGCTTATCATTTTTCTCAAAGCCATTTATTCTGCAAAGATAATAATTCCGTCACAAAGCAAAGGCCGCAACAGCATTATCTTTTCAGCCTCCACAAGAACGACTGTCCGTGTCGCACTACACGCGACGTATATACTCCAAACGGAAACGGACTTCGTTTATTCTATATCTGACATATTTTTTTCTAAGTCCGATATAGATTTTTCTATATCGCAGTTCGTTTTTCACAAAATGCTTTGCACAGCACACAACCGGCACGCTGTGATTTTCAGACACCATTCGGAAGCCTCAATGAGGGTCAAAAAACACCGTTCAAAACATTTTTCAGCCGACATGTCAAGAGTAAGACCAAAGTTGTCCAAGTTCACAAAAACTTCATACCATATCGTCGCCTGAAATTACTTTTTGGAAAACTTTTTGCCCTAGCTAAAATTTTATTATACTGATTTACTGCGTTTTAAAAAATTAAATGGAAAACTTTGAAAAAATTCCGCTGTATTTTCTTGCCCAATTTGGAGAACTATCGTACTTTTGCATCTGCGCTGAAATGTTCATTCCAAAATATTTTTTGGTATGGACATGGCGTTTTTTGGCACGATAACTCAATGCGACTATACTAATAATAAAATAATAATAATGAGCACATCCATTTCAATCGTCAAAAGAGACGGCAAGCGGGAACAGTTCTCGCTGGAAAAGATTAAGAATGCCATCCGCAAGGCATTCCTTTCGGTAAGCAGTTTTGCAAGTGAAGAAGACCTGACTAACATTCTGTCACGCGTGACTATTCAGAACGGAATGTCAGTTGAGGAAATCCAAAACCAAGTGGAAATTTCGCTGATGGCCGAACGCTACTTCAAGGTAGCAAAGTCATACATGCTTTATCGTCAAAAGCACATGGAAGACCGCGAAACGCGCGACCACCTGCAGTTTCTCATCGACTATTGTTCGGCCGAAAACGCCGCCACGGGCAGTAAGTTCGACGCCAACGCCAATGTGGAGAACAAGAACATTGCCACACTGATTGGCGAGTTGCCCAAAAAGACGTTCATCCGGTTGAACCGCCGGCTCCTGACAGATCGAATCAAAGAGATGTATGGAAATGAATTAGCCGAGAAGTATTTGGATTTGCTCAACCGCCACTTCATATATAAGAACGACGAAACTAATCTGGCCAACTACTGCGCCAGTATTACGATGTACCCCTGGCTGCTTGAAGGAACTGTTCCTATTGGAGGCAACTCCACGAAACCGACAAACTTGAAGTCATTCTGCGGCGGATTCGTGAACATGGTATTTATCGTATCAAGCATGCTGAGCGGTGCATGCGCCACACCGGAATTCTTGATGTACATGAACTATTTCATTGGCAAAGAATATGGCACCGATTATTGGCAACGCGCCGACGAAGTGGTAGATTTGTCAAACAGAAAACGTTCCATTGACAAAGTTATCACCGACTGCTTCGAACAGATAGTCTACAGTATCAACCAACCAACGGGAGCCCGTAACTTCCAAGCCGTATTTTGGAACATCGCATATTATGATAAATATTACTTTGAAAGCCTCTTCGGCGAATTCTTCTTCCCTGATGGTTCAAAACCAGACTGGAACGGACTCGACTGGCTGCAGCGTCGTTTCATGAAATGGTTCAATCAAGAGCGCACAAAGACGTTGCTCACTTTCCCGGTAGAGACTATGGCACTGCTATGTGAGGACGGCGACGTGAAAGATAAGGCTTACGGCGATTTTACCGCCGAAATGTACAGCGAAGGTCACTCGTTCTTCACTTACATGAGCGACAACGCCGACTCGCTGAGCAGTTGCTGCCGTTTGCGTAACGAAATTCAGGACAACGGTTTCAGCTATACGCTCGGTGCAGGTGGAGTTTCGACAGGTTCGAAAAGTGTACTGACCATAAATCTCAACCGTTGCATTCAAGAAGCTGCCCGCCAGGGACAGTTCTACCTATATTATTTGGAAGACATCGTAGATCTTGTGCACAAAGTGCAGACTGCGTACAACGAAAACCTGAAGAACTTGGCCAAGCGCGGCATGTTGCCCCTCTTTGACGCAGGTTACATCAATATTAAGCGGCAGTACCTCACCATCGGCGTCAATGGTTTGGTGGAAGCAGCCGAATTCCTGGGCATCCCCATCACAGACAATCCGCAGTACACGGAATTCGTACAGGGCGTATTGGGACTCATTGAGAAGTACAACAAGAAATACCGCACCAATGACCTGATGTTCAACTGCGAAATGATACCTGCCGAAAATGTAGGTGTGAAACACGCCAAGTGGGACCGCGAAGACGGCTACCAAGTGCCCCGTGACTGCTACAATAGTTATTTCTATGTGGTAGAAGACCGCAGCCTGAACCTCATTGACAAGTTCCGTCTGCACGGCAAGAAGTACATCGAGCACCTCACTGGCGGTTCTGCTCTCCACGCTAATCTGGAAGAGCACCTCTCCAAGACACAATACCGCCAGTTACTCCGGGTTGCCGCAGTGGAAGGTTGCAATTACTTTACCTTTAACATACCCAACACCATCTGTAACGATTGCGGACACATCGACAAGCGGTATCTGAAGGAATGTCCCCACTGTCACTCGAAGAATGTGGACTACATGACCCGCATCATCGGCTACATGAAGCGTGTGAGCAACTTCTCGCTGCCCCGTCAGAAGGAGGCTGCACGACGCTTCTACATCAACGCCACAGAGGAAATCAAAGCTTGACCGGGCAAAAGCCGACATAGGATAAACGAAGACGGAGATAGTTCGCACTAAATCCGTTTTCGTTTTTTTTCGACAGACGGCGGCTCAACCGAATGAACATCTTTTAGCGTTATACATCAAAAAACATTATGCTGAAATTCTATAACTACGACATCGTGTTCCAGGAAGTGCCCGACGAGGTGACTTTGGCGCTCAACATCACAGGGTGCCCGAATCACTGCCCGGGTTGTCACAGCATGCACCTGTGGAAAGACGAAGGCATCGACATGACGGAAGAAACGCTCCGCAAGGTCATCAGTCCCTATCTGAAGAGCGTTACCTGCGTAGGACTCATGGGGGGCGACCAAGACCCGGATGAGATACAGCATCTGGCCCATTGGCTGAGGCAAACTTTTTCCACACTGAAGATAGCATGGTACAGCGGAAAGGAAACACTACCCGATGGTTTCGACATACACTGTGTAGACTACATCAAACTGGGACCATGGATAGCAAGTCGGGGTACGCTGAAAGATCCCAACACTAACCAACGGCTCTATCGCGTCACGAAGAACGGTATGGAAGACATTACCGCACGTTTCCGCAGTCCGTTTGCTTCTGAATAAAAAATAATTTTCGTACCTTTGTACACTGTATAGACAGAACCGCAATGAAACAATATCTTGACCTTTGCCGGCGCATCATGTCGGAAGGTGTGGACAAGAAAGACCGTACTGGAACAGGCACACGCAGTATCTTTGGGCACCAGATGCGCTTTGATTTGAGTGACGGTTTTCCTCTGCTCACGACAAAAAAACTTCATCTGAAATCCATCATTTATGAACTGCTCTGGTTCCTGCGTGGTGACACCAATGCCCAATGGTTGCAGGAGCGTGGCGTACGTATCTGGAACGAATGGGCAGATGCGGACGGCAATCTGGGACACATCTACGGTTACCAATGGCGTAGTTGGCCCGACTACAAAGGTGGAACCATTGACCAGATAAGCGAAGCCGTGGAGATGATAAAAACGACGCCCGACTCGCGGCGCATCATTGTGAATGCGTGGAACGTAGGTGACTTGGAAAATATGAACTTGCCTCCGTGCCACATGTTCTTCCAGTTCTACGTGGCTGATGGGCGCTTAAGCCTGCAGATGTACCAGCGTAGTGCAGACACGTTCCTGGGCGTTCCGTTCAACATTGCATCGTATGCCCTGTTGTTGCTGATGATGGCACAGGTCACAGGACTGAAACCCGGTGAATTCATCCATACTACAGGCGACACGCACATCTATACGAACCACTTCGAACAAGTGAAACTGCAACTCACACGTGAACCACGCCCACTGCCCATTATGAAACTCAATCCCGAAGTGAAGAGCATCTTTGATTTCAACTACGAAGACTTTACATTGGAGGGCTACGACCCCTGGCCCCACATTGCGGGTAAAGTGTCGGTTTAACTTCAGAAATAGAACGCTATGCCAAGGATTTCAATTATTGTGGCCGTGGCCAAAAACGGTGCCATCGGTTACGAGAACCGGTTGCTCTACCGTTAGCGGGCCGACATGAAACGTTTCAAGGCTTTGACTACGGGCCATACAGTCTTGATGGGGCGGAAAACGTTTGAATCGTTGCCTAAGGGGGCATTACCCAATCGTCGCAACGTGGTGCTGACGCGCAGCCGCAAGAAGTTTGAGGGTACAGAGGTTTTCGCCTCCATGGAAACGGCCCTGAAACACTGCGAGGCTGATGAGGAAGTTTTTGTCATCGGCGGGAGCAGCGTCTATAACGAAGCGTTGCCTTTGGCAAACCGTCTGTATCTTACAGAAGTGGACGACGTGCCGGAAAAGGCGGACACGTATTTTCCCGAGTATGACAAGAAGGACTGGCATGAGACCTTGCGTGAGAGTTTTCCCGCAGATGCCGACAACGAACGCCCTTACTCTTTTGTGACTCTTGAAAGAATACGCTAGTTTCAGCGAGATGATGCAGGCCTTGCTCGGAGATGAAGCCGAAGCCCTGCTGAATGCCCTGACTCATGACCCTTGTGTGGCCGTGCGTCCCAATATGGCCAAGAGAAAAGTCAAAGTTGTCGAAGGGCAGACGGTTCCCTGGTCATCTTTAGGCCGCATTCTGACGGACCGTCCGGCGTTTACGTTCGACCCGCTCTTTCATGCCGGATGCTATTACGTACAAGAGCCGTCGACACTCTTCGTTGAG
>CAMZHB010000097.1 GCA_947306605.1 uncultured Prevotellaceae bacterium
AAAAATAAAAACTGCCCCAGTCAACCCCTCAACGATTTGCGCGCTATGCGTAAATCAAACAGAAACGCCTTCTCAAAATTTTGAAACGCCGCTTCTGCGGCCCGAAGTCCCACTTTTGAGTGCCGAAATCGGACCTCTGGATGGGAAAAGTCGAAAAAACGAGCATTTTTAGTAGGAGTGGGTGCATATGAAGAGAATGGGAGTAAATGGAAACAATAGTCATTGGATATTTTCGTTCAAGAGAAGACGAGTTATGAAAGATTAAGACAAATTTGGCGCTGAAGTTTGGGTAATCGCGCGGTTTGCCTTAAATTTGCAGTAATTATGAAATACAGTATCATTATCCCGGTATATAAT
The DNA here is from genome assembly GCA_947306605.1 of uncultured Prevotellaceae bacterium. Classification (GTDB taxonomy): domain Bacteria; phylum Bacteroidota; class Bacteroidia; order Bacteroidales; family Bacteroidaceae; genus UBA6382. The sequence goes on from CAMZHB010000097.1 coordinate 358, forward strand.
CGTCCGGACGAGGTGGACGAGTTGCTGGAGAGCCTGACGCTACAGACGGTGCGCAATTTTGAAGTGCTTGTGGTGGAGGACGGCTCGTCGGTGAAATGTGACACGGTAGTGGCGAAGTATCGCGACTGCCTGACCATGCGCTATTTGGAGAAGGCGAACTCGGGTCCCGGGCAGACGCGTAATTACGGTGCGGAGCGTGCCGCGGGCGAATGGCTCATCATTTTGGACTCCGACTGTGTGTTGCCCGAGGGTTACCTGGCTGCAGTGGAGGCGGAACTGTCCCGTGAGCCGGCCGATGCTTTCGGCGGTCCCGATCGTGCGCATGCAAGTTTCAGTGTGACGCAGAAGGCCATCAACTATGCAATGACCTCGTTTTTCACGACGGGCGGTATCCGCGGCGGACGGAAGAAACTGGACAAGTTCTTTCCCCGCAGTTTCAACATGGGCATCCGGCGCGAGGTCTATGCGGCCTTGGGCGGTTTCTCGGCGATGCGTTTCGGTGAGGACATCGACTTGAGCCTGCGTATATTCAAAGGCGGCTACCGTTGCCGCCTGTTCCCCGATGCATGGGTGTGGCACAAGCGCCGCACCGACCTGCGGAAGTTTTTCAAGCAAGTGCACAACAGCGGCATCGCCCGCATTAATCTGATGAAGCGTCATCCCGGTTCGCTGAAACTGGTGCATCTGTTGCCAGCGGTGTTTACCGTGGGACTGGCCTTTTTGCTGTTGGTCTTTCTGGGCGGTCTGTTCCTGTTCTGCTTCGGCCCCGACCATATGAACCGGAGTTTCGGTTTTGCCCTCATGGAACTCTCCGTCCTGCCTGTTCTGCTGTATTCGCTGGCCCTGTTTGTCGATGCTTCGGTGCGCAACCGCAGTGTGCGCATCGGTGCGCTGTCGGTGGTGGCCTCGTTTGTGCAGCTGACGGGTTACGGCACGGGGTTCCTGCGTGCCTGGTGGCGCCAGTGTGTCATGGGCCAGGCGTCGTTTGAGGCGTTTAAGGACAATTTCTATAAGTAAGACTCATGAAGGATACGGACGAACTGGCAGCCAGGAAACGTTTGTTTGAACGGTTGGAGGCATTGCAGGAACCGGCGGAGAGACCCCGCCCCCCGCGCCGTGTGTCCATTCATGAATGGAGTGAGGACAGCCGCCCGCGTGAACGTTTGCTGAGTGCCGGACCTGCGGCGCTGAGCAATGCAGAACTGCTGGCCATCCTGATACATTCGGGCACGCCGTCGCAGAATGCGGTGGAACTGATGCGCGAAGTGTTGGCATCGTGTGACGACAGCCTGGACAAGTTGGGTGAGATGACCTACGACCAGCTGACAGCGTTCAAGGGTATCGGGCAGGCAAAGGCCGTGACCATCATGGCGGCTTGTGAATTCGGACGGCGGCGCATGGTGAAGGATGCCCGGCCGAAGGAAAAACTGGACACGTCGGAAAAAGTGTTCCAAGCGTGCCTGAAGTCGGTCTTCTGGGACAAGACGGAGGAAGAGTGCTGGGTGGTGTTGCTGAACCAGAGCCTGCACTTCATTTCGAAGGAATGCATCGGCACGGGCGGGCTGACTTCGGTGAGTGCCGATATACGCAAAGTGTTGAAACTGGTGTTACTGAAGAATGCCACGGCACTGGTGCTGGCCCACAATCATCCGTCAAGTTCACTCAGACCGGGCACTGTGGACGATACGACAACACGCAATCTGAATGACGCCTGCCGGGTGATGAACATCCGGTTGCTCGACCACCTGATTGTGCATGGGGACCGATATTACAGTTATGCCGAGGAGGGTAGGCTTTGATAAGAAAAGTTTGAACCGTATGGAAGAAAATAAGAAACTGGCAATTGAAGAAAAAATAGTGGAGGTGCTCAAAACCGTCTATGATCCCGAAATTCCCGTGAACATCTATGACCTGGGGCTAATCTACAAAGTAGACTACCACGAAGAAGACGGTACGCTGGACGTGGACATGACGCTGACAGCGCCCGGATGCCCTTTGGCCGATTACATAGTGGAGGACGTGCGCCAAAAGCTGGTTGTTATCGACGGTGTGACTTCTGCCGTGGTGAACCTTGTGTTTGAGCCGGAGTGGACGCAGGACATGATGAGCGAGGAAGCCAAGGCCGACTTGGGCTTCTTGTAAATGAAAACGCATATAGAATAGAAATGAAAAAAATATATTTCCTCAGCGATGCGCACCTTGGTTCGTGGGCCATTCCCAACGGACGCGAGCAGGAGAGGCGTCTGGTACGCTTTCTCGACAGCATAAAAGACGATGCGGCTGCGGTCTATTTGCTTGGTGACCTTTTTGACTTCTGGCACGAGTACCGCTATGTGGTGCCCAAGGGTTATACACGGCTGTTGGGCAAACTGAGCGAACTGACCGACAGAGGTGTGGAGGTGCATTTCTTTACCGGGAACCACGACCTGTGGTGCGGAGACTATCTGGAGAAGGAATGCGGCATGACGATTCATCGTGAAGCGCTGGCGGTGCAACTGCAAGGCGTCAATGTGTTCATGGCGCACGGCGACGGTTTGGACCGCTCGGACAAGAAGTATCTGGCGTTGCGATGGATGTTCCATAATCGTGTTTGCCAATGCCTGTTTGCTTCCATTCATCCCCGATGGGCCATGTGGTTCGGATTTACTTGGGCCAAGCACAGCCGTAAGAAACATGAGGCTGTGGAGGGCACTTTCGACGGTGTGGAAAAGGATGGTTTGGCCATGTTCGCCCGTGACTATCTGAAAGAACATCCGGAAACCGACTGTTTCCTGTTCGGACATCGCCACGTGGAAGTGGACGAAATGTTGACGGATAAGTCGCGGTTTATGATTCTAGGTGAATGGATAAAGAAGTTCACATACGTGGAATTGGAGAACGGACAACTGACAATGAAGAATTATACTGAATAAAAAGCGATGAAGAACATATTACTGAATGTACTGTTCATTCTGCTCTCCATGACGGCTACAGCCCAGTCGTATTCCAGTTTATGGAAAGAGGTTGAGGGCTATCAGCAGAAGGATTTGCCCAAAAGCGCCCTGCAAAGTGTGGACAAAATTGTGAACCTGGCTTTGCATCGTAGTGACGGGGGGCAATTGGTTAAGGCTGTACTCGTGAAATATCAACTTGCCGGTGACATTTCGCCAGACAGCGCCAAGCAACTCGTTCCTTCATTGGAAACGTTCCTGGCCAAAGAGCAGTCTGAGGAGATGCAGGCCGTGTATCATTCGGTGCTAGGCAGACTATATTCATGTTCGAACCCGAGGGATGACGAGGATGCTCCCAAACGGGCCGTGCGACATTATTCGCAATCGTTGGCCAATCCCGAATTGTTGGCCAAGGCGAAGGCAACCAAGTATGTGCCGTTGGTAAAAGTGGGAGAAGACAGCAAGTACTATGACAACGACTTGTTGAGTGTGTTGATACATGAAATAAACCTAGACAATCTGCGTGGTTCGGTGGAGGGGGTGGACACGTTGCATCTGGGGGCTTACCATAAAGCCATTTCATATTATCATGACCATGGCAACCGCAATGCGGAATTGCTGATGCTGCTTGATTCGGCAGAGACAGCCCGGGTATTCTATCGTGAGGAGGTGCAACAGAGGCGTGGGAAGAACGTGTTTACAGATGAGGTACAGACAGAGTTTTACAAATCGCTGATTGAACGTTTCGGTGATTTGGAAACGGCGGTGGAAATCTATTGTGAACTGGTAAAAATACAACCTGTTAAGGAGATTTATCGTTGGGCCAATGAAGGAATCATGCGTTATCCGAAATCGAAGCGGACGAACACATTGCGTAGAAAACTGGACCAAATTACCCAACCGCTAATAACTTTGAATCTGCCGCGTCATACCGTGTATCCCGGGGATGTGGATTCGATTGAGATAAATGGACGCAATGCTTCGAAGGGAATACTGAAGATTTACCGTTTGCCTTATGTTGCCGGAGATAAGGCGCTGGAGAGATTGACGGATAATAAGGAAAAACTCAAACCATTACTTAAAGATTATGTAGCAGAGTATTCCTTTGGATTACCGGCAGCTGAACTGTACGAGTCGGTTAAGGGCAAGCAGCGTGTTGTCTATCCTGAGAAGCCCGGAGTGTATTGCGTTGTCCAGGAACCGTCACCCGATGACAATCGTTTCTCTAAAGAGTTTGATGGCGAACTGCTATATGTGTCACGTCTCTATGTGATGCAGTTGGCATTGCCCGATGGCCAGACCCGTGTGATTGTCTGTGATTCCAAAACGGGAAAGCCAGTTCCCAATGCACAGGTACAGTTGCGCTCTACAAATAAGAAACAAATTGCAGTCCGTGATTTTACAACCGATGTGAACGGTGCTGTATTAGTACCTTCGCTTGATTGGGGATATCAAGTGTACGTAAGAACAGAAAAGGACGCTTACTGTCCGGCTGAAATGCTTTCGCGCAGTTATGAAAGAAAAATGTCGGAACACAGTCGTACACGACACTTACGCTTATATACAGACAGAGCCATTTATCGTCCGGGACAACGAGTTCAGGTAGGAGGTCTCCTGTATGAGAAACGGGGCGATGACGTGTCGGTACTTTCCGGTCAGGAAGTGAAGTTACGTTTCTTGGATGCCAATTGGAAAGAAATAGCAAGTGACACAGTGACGTCAGATGAATATGGTACAGTAAAAGGACAGCTACAACTCCCTGAGAGTTGTTTGAATGGGGTATTTTATGTTGAATCACAATGGGGAACAGTTAACTATCGAGTTGAGCAGTATAAACGTCCGACATTTACTGTCACTTTCGATGACGTTAAGACGGCCTATCAGGCCGGTGATACAGTTCGTTTGACAGGTACGGTGAAGACATTTGCTGGATTTGCCATGCCCTTGACCCGAGTGGCTTTAATGGTCACCCGCAGGTATTCGTCCTGGTGCTTCTTCAATAATGGGAGGACACGACAGTTGCTCCAAGATACCGTAGTAACCGATGCAGAAGGACATTTTACGGTTCCTGTCTATCTGGATATTGCAGAGCAGGACGTGCATCCCAAAATCGCCCGTTTCTATACTTTTCATACCGAGGCCGTGGCAATTGCTGAAAACGGAGAAAGTGAAACAGCAATGGTCAATCTCTATGCGGGCAATCGTGCAGTGAACTTGTCGACAACACTGGAGGAACGTTTGTGTAAAGAGCAATTGGATTCCTGTCAACTGTTACAACGTAATACAGCAGGTACACTGGTGGATGGTTTGGCTTTGTATGAAATATTGCAAGACAATAAGACGGTTATATCGGGGGAATTCCCCTTTAATAAAACTCTTTCATGCGAATGGTTGAAGAATTTGCCTTCTGGTGACTACGTGCTACGTGTGAAATCAGCTGACTATCCTGACTCTTTGCTTTGGCTGAATCATTTGTTTGCTGTATTTTCTATTGAAGACACCCGCCCGGTCGGTGCAGAGCCTTTGCAGGTATTTCAGACGGCAAACGAGTTTGGGAAAGACCCCGTCAAGGTTTTGGTTGCAACGCCTTTGAAAGATGTCTTTCTCTATTATGATTTGTTTGCTGGGGGAAAATTGCTTGAAAGCCGTGTCATTATGATGACGGATTCGGCATTCACAATACCTTTTACCTATTCGGATGAGTATGGTGACGGTGTATTCGCCATTTTTTCATTCACCAAGAATGGTCAGACATACGGCCATTCGGTGACAATTACACGTCCGAAACCAGACAAATCATTAGAGTTTCGCTGGAGTTCATTTCGCGACCGTCTTACAGCTGGTCAGGAAGAGACATGGACGCTTCAGGTACTAAAAAATGGGAAACCGGCAGAGGCTTCTGTGATGGCAACACTTTATGATGCCTCTCTCGACAAGTTTGCCCGTTTGGAATGGCCTTTCTCGCTTTATTTTGAGCGTCACGTGCCTTCTTACTATTGGATGTCGTCGTCGCCCTCGTCAGTTGAATTTCAGTTGTATGGAAAATTGAAATCATATAAGGAGGATTTGTGGCAGTTCAGTCATTTCGACAGTTCCTTGTTCTCTGGGGTCGTAGAGGGTAGACGTCTGCGTGAACTTCATGTATCGAAAGTAATGCTCGGGGCTCAGAAAGCCATGCCTATGGCGATGAACGATGGTGCGGTAGCACAGTCTAAAGTGGCATATGCTGCTGTTGCTGATGCGGTGACAGAGGAATCTGCTGACGAGGAGACCGGAAGCGCTGATAATGCTGATGCTGAAATGTCATCGACTGATGTGCGTACC
>CAMZHB010000098.1 GCA_947306605.1 uncultured Prevotellaceae bacterium
TCTCGTCGTTGAAGAGGTATTCAGCCAGTGCCTTGGCCAGTTCGGTCTTGCCCACGCCGGTGGTGCCGAGGAAGATGAACGAACCGATGGGCCGTTTGGGGTCCTGCACGCCGGCCCGGCTACGGCGCACGGCGTCGCTGACGGCGCGAATGGCTTCGTCCTGGCCGATGACGCGCTTGTGGAGCTCGGTCTCCATGTTGAGTAACTTTTCGCGCTCGCTTTGCAGCATGCGGTTGACGGGGATGCCGGTCCAGCGGCTCACCACTTCGGCGATGTCGTCGGCGGTCACTTCTTCCTTAATCATGGCGTTGCCCTGCTGCGTATCGTTCAGTTGCCGCTGTATGTTTTCAATCTCCTGCTGCAGCGCCTGCAGGCGGCCGTAGCGGATTTCGGCCACACGCTCGTAGTGACCTTCGCGCTCGGCGCGGTCGGCCTCAAACTTGAGGTGCTCTATTTCCTCCTTGTTCTGCTGGATTTTGTCCACCAGTGCTTTCTCGCTCTGCCACTTGGCCTGCTGCGCCTGCTGCTGTTCGCGCAGTTCGGCAATCTCCTTGTTCAGCTGCTCCAGCTTGGGCTGGTCGCCCTCGCGCTTGATGGCCTCGCGCTCGATTTCGAGCTGTTTCAACCGGCGGTTGATTTCGTCGAGTTCCTCGGGCAGCGAGTCACGCTCCATGCGCAGTTTGGCGGCGGCCTCGTCCATCAGGTCGATGGCCTTGTCGGGCAGGAAACGGTCGCTGATGTAGCGTTGCGACAACTGCACGGCGGCGATGACGGCATCGTCCTGAATGCGCACCTTGTGGTGGTTCTCGTAACGCTCCTTCAGACCGCGCAGTATGGAAATGCTGTCCTCCGTGGAAGGCTCGTCGACCATGACAATCTGGAAACGGCGCTCCAGAGCCTTGTCTTTCTCGAAATATTTCTGGTATTCGTCGAGCGTGGTGGCACCGATGGTGCGTATCTCGCCACGGCTGAGGGCCGGCTTCAGTATGTTGGCGGCGTCCATGGCACCTTCGCCCTTGCCGGCACCCACCAGCGTGTGGATTTCGTCAATGAAGAGGATGATGCGTCCGTCGCTCTTCTTCACTTCACTGACGACGCTCTTCAGACGCTCCTCAAACTCGCCCTTGTATTTGGCTCCGGCGATGAGTGCGCCCATATCGAGCGAAACCAGTTGCTTGTCCTTCAGCGTCTCGGGCACGTCGCCCTTCATGATACGCTCGGCCAGTCCCTCGACAATGGCTGTCTTACCCGTACCCGGCTCACCGATGAGCACCGGGTTGTTTTTCGTGCGTCGGCTGAGAATCTGGAGCACGCGGCGGATTTCATCGTCACGGCCGATGACCGGATCGAGCTTGCCTTCGCGGGCGTCCTTCACCAGATCGCGGGCATACTTTGCCAAAGCCTGGTAGGTGTCTTCCGCCGTTTGGGAATTGACGCGGCTGCCGCCCCGCAGTTCCTTGACAGCACGCTCCAGAGTCTCGCGGGTGAAGCCAGCGTCCTTGAGCAGGCCGCTCACGGTGCTTTTCACTTCGAGCAGGGCCTGCAACATGGCTTCGATGCCCACAAATTCGTCACCGGCCTTCGAGGCGATGCTTTCAGCGCGGTTGAGCACTTCGTTGGCCGTCTGCGACAGATAGGGTTGTCCGCCGCCACTGACGCGTGGCAACGAGCGCAACTGGTTCTCCAGAACGCCTTTCAACTGTTGGGCGTTAGCTCCAAGCTTGTTGAAGACGAACTGAATCACATTCTCGCCGGCTTCAAACAGTCCGGCAAGCAGATGCTCCGGTTCAATGGCCTGCTGGCCACCGTTCTGAGCACGGCGCAGGGCAGCCTGTACGGCTTCCTGGCCTTTGATGGTGTACTTGTCAATGTTCATATTTCGTATCTTTTAGTTTTCGATGGTTTTTCACCTTATACTATTTCAAATCCTTTGCCAATGCGCCGGAAGCGACTTTTTGTCGTATACGACTGACTTTTTGTCAAAAAAGATTTTCTGAAATTATCTGCGATATAATACAATAAAACGCGCAAAAGCGCGTTTGCATAATAAAGTAATGAAAAGCTAAACGTGTAATCATGGATACCAATCATCCCAATCCCGCCCGCTTGCATGCCAAGCTCGTTGAAGTGACCGAATTTTCGGAAGAAGTGCTCGAAACCGTACAGCGTCTTCTTGCCCAGTATACTCCTAACCGCAGTGCATTTCTCAAATACACCCTTTGCACTATTTTGGACTCCTCATCGGCCCACTTGTTCTTTCTGCGTCCCGAACACACCGATCCGGGAGAAGATCCCAATCAGGTGTGGGGCATGGTCACAGTGAACATCTGCCAGACCTGTTCCTCTCCCCGTGCATGGGTTGACGACTTCGTGGTCGACGAGAAATACCGCCGTCACGGCTTGGCCCACACCATGATGGACCAGGTGCTGAAGTTTGCCCACTACATCGGCGCCCCTGCCGTGATGCTTACCGCCAGCGACCGTCGCGTAGCCGGTAACGCCTTCTGCAAAGGTTTCGGATTCAAGACGTACGACACCAATGTCTACATCTATCCCCTGCAACTGGGTAACCAGGGAATCTGAACTTAAAGAATAATTTTCTCAACGCCCCCGAACGGGGTAACATCGCTAAATCCTGCCGACCAAGGCAACTGGCCCGCCCAAATGCGGGTACACAAAATTGCGCAGCCGTGATAGAATACGGCTGCTTTTTTGTATGGTTTCTGCCGCAGTTCCTCGAAGAAATCCACCAGTCGGTCGTATAGGTGGCGCATCGATTCGCCGCCCGGCATCTGGATGTCCATGTAGTGGTGATACCACAGGTCAAGGTGCTCCTGTGGAATGATGCGGAACGGCACCATCTCCAGATCACCCATGAACAGCTCTTTCAGCCTCAAGTCACGCTCGGCGTCGGGATAGCCGCAGTAAGCCGCCAGACGGGTGGCCCGCTGCAAGGGGCTGCAATACACGTGGTCGAACTCGATGCCCGCCAGCGCCCGGACTGTGCGCCCGGCTTCTTCCTCAAACACGCTCTCCTTCACCGGCATGTCCGTCTGTCCGTAACACAGCGGTTCGGCCATCTCCACCTGGGTGTGACGTATCAGGTAAACTTCCATCGCTTATCCCTTTCCTTTCACGGCCTTTGGCGTCCAGTTGCGGAAGAAGCGGAGCACTTTGTCGCGGTTGTAGGTGTCGCCTTCCTCGAGGAGGGCGGAGTCCTGGATGTGGATGACGTGGCCTGTTTCGTCGAGCACCACGAGGGCGGGGAAGCCGAAGCGGGCGGGCTGTCCGAGGCGTTCCATCAGTGCCGCGGCCTGTTGGGCTTGGGCGGCGTCGGCAGTCTTGCGGGGATTGTAGTTCACGTGGATGTAAACGAAGTTGTCGTCAATGGTGCGGGCGACGGTCGTGTCTTTGGTGATGAAGTCGGCGAAGCGCAGGCACCAGCCGCACCAGTTGCCGCCCACCTGGCACATCACATGCTTGCCCTGCGTCTTGGCCTGGGCCACGGCGCGGTCGATTTGCTCCATGGGGTTGACGGTTTCGTCGTATACCTTATTATTCAATTGTGCCCCGCAGGTCAGGGCTGTGCATATGGCGAAGAGGAGCAATGTCAGTGTTTTCTTCATTTTTTCGGGTATTTTCGGTTTGTGAAAAGCGGTTTTATACGACAAAATTACAAATAATGTGTTTTCCCGCAAAGGCGGCGTCTCAAAAATCCGAGGCGCCGTTTCTAATTTTTGAAGTCTGACCTTTGTTTCAAGAAACGTTGGGCGCGTCGGGCCATGTTGTCGCGCAACTGTTGGCGATAGAGCCATACTTCGCGCGAGTGGTAGCAGCCTTCTTTGCTCGTATTCTGTCAGATTGTTTGGCCGTCGATGGTGACCCCTTCCATCTGCAGCAGACGGGCCTTGCGGCCGATGCCGGCGGCGTAGCCGGTGAGCGCACCGTCGACGCCGATGACACGGTGGCAGGGGACGATGAGGCCGATGGGATTGTGGCCGACAGCGCCTCCTATGGCCTGTGCCGAGCGGCAACAAAGGCGGCGGGCCAGATGGCCATAGGTCGTCGTCTGTCCGTAGGGGATGGAGAGCAGTTCGCGCCACACCCTTTGGCGGAATATGGTGCCGCGCAAGGCCAGGGGCGGAGTGAAGCCAGGCTCTCTGCCGCAGAAATAGAGGTCGAGCCAGCGTTTTGCCGTGTCGAAAACGGACAAATTGCCACCGGCGGAGCCGTGGGCTTCAAGCAATGGGGCAGCGAAGTGTTTCTGCCCGTCAAACCACAGTCCCGTGAGCGCTGCGCCGTCCGAAACCAGCGTGATGTCGCCGAGGGGTGACGGGTAGTGCGCCGTATAGTCCACGGCGTAGTCCATATCTGCTACTCTGATTGTCTTTCCGGTTACTTGGCCAGAAACGTTCTTTATGTGATTCATGCTTGTTTTCGCCGGGACCGACTTTTTGTTTTCAGCATCATTAGTTCCCGGCAAGTCTCGCGGACGAGTTTCGAGAGGTAGTCGCGGTCGTCCACGTCGGCTATATAGAAATAGTCCTTTGCTCCGTTGTAAGGCGGGCGCATTTCGACGCTTTGAAGTACCGCACGGCCCGCTTCGGTGGGTTTTACGTAGAAACGGTCGTCGCAGATGAGGCCGAAGATGAGGCCGTCGCAGTAGATGCCGTAGTCGCCGAACATCTTCTTGAAGGTGATTTCGCCGGCGCCGGCACACTGGTCGGCAATGTATTGTACAAAGTCCGCGTTGCTTGCCATGTCTGTTCTTGTTAACCGTTATTTTTTTTCTTGGCTCTTGTTTCGTTTCCGCGCTTTCAGTTCGTTGGCCAGTCCGATGCAGGCGATAATGACGCCGAGCAAACTGACAAGCAGGATAATGAGCTGGAAGTTTTCTTTTGCAAAGGTGACGAGCGTATCCATTTTCTTTGTATTATCTGTTAGATATCCGTTCTTATGAGAAACCGCTCGAACATGCGGCGGTAGGCTTCCGCTTTCCTGTCGAAGGGCAGGGGATAGGCCCTCGACGACGACGGCAGGCGGTAGAGCGTGACGGGTGTGCCGTCGCCGTTGTTGATGCCTGGTAGAGTCACCTCCCCGTTCACGGCGGGCAGTGTGGCGAGTCCGAAGTAGGCGGCCACGGTGGCCGTGGCCTTCTCGCCGGTGGTGACGATGGCGCGGCAGTGGGGCAGACGGTCCAGCAGGGCGCGGATGTCGGTGGGCTCAACCACTTCCAGATGGGCGTCCGAAGCGTTGTCCTTCAGGCGGCGCACGGCCGTGGCGGTGTCGAAAAAGGCGAAGCCCTTCGCTTGGCAGAACGTCACTATTTCGTCCAGCCGGAACCGTTTGGCCGCCGGGTCAACGAAGTGGTTGCGGTCGCCGAAGAAGATGTGGCCTTCCAGACGCCAGTGGTCGTTCGTGAAGTTCGGGTAATAAAAATCCATGCACCAGCGTTTTCTCGGAGGCGGAAAACTTCCGAGAAACAGCAGACGGGCCCCTTCAGGCAGAAAGGGCACGAGCGGATGGCGTTCCACCCCGTCGGTGCTGCGGTTCAAATGGTCTTCATTCAGCCAGGTCATTTCCCGGGCTCGTAACGTTCAACTGCTGCAAAGTTAATAGTTTTTGCTGAAAAAACACCGCTGTTCGCCCGCGTTGTGTTTTAGTTGCGTTTTTGACAACTAAAACGAAGAGAGGCTATATCTGTTTTAACACTTTTGTAATACACTGGTTTTCAATAGAGTTTTGGGAATGTGAAATAGAGACGGCGTCTGTAATTTTTGAAACGCCGTTTCAAACTTTCGAAACGCCGTCTTTGAGGCTCGAAACGTGGTCTCCTTTCCCGAGTGTGTTAAAACGGTTGCGGCACGTCCGTTAACACTTTTAACAGCCTGCGGATGCCGCGTGTGTGGTTTTTCTCCGTTTTTTTCGTGTAAATGAATGAAAATACCTACCTTTGCAGGCGTATAAAAAGAGTAAAGGTTATGGCAATATTCAAGAAAGAAATCACGTTCGACGTTTTTGTGCGAGGTTTGACAGCTATTCTGGGTGTGGTGTTGCTCGTGTTGGCAATCGACTACCTGAGCCCCGTGCTGTTGCCGTTTGTGGTGGCGTGGTTTCTGGCCTACCTGCTCTTTCCCGTGGTGCGTTTCCTCCAGTACCGGTTGCATCTGCGCTCGCGCATTCTTAGTATCGTGGTGATGCTGCTGCTCATCGCGGGGCTGGTGTGGGCGTTTTGCGCCATGACCATACCGTCGATAGTGAAGGAGGCTGACCACTTCAAGACCATCGCCGTGGAGGTGATAGAGAAAGGCACGAACAACAAGAGCATTTCGCCTGCGGTGGAGGAATTCATCAACGAGCAGGCCAAGAATTTCGAGTGGCAGAAGTTGTTTGAACAACAGGAGCTCATCAATTTGGTGAAGGCCGCCGCGTCGCGGGCGTGGAGCTTGCTGACGGGCACGCTGGGCATCATCATCACCATCGTGTCGTCGTTCATCGCCTTGCTCTACTTCTTCTTTATCCTCTACGACTA
>CAMZHB010000099.1 GCA_947306605.1 uncultured Prevotellaceae bacterium
CCTGCAAAATTTTCGTCTTGCTATCCGTTGAAATATGTGTTATAACGAGACTTGAAACTCTTCCACCAACGCGTTGAAGCCGTGTTCTTTTGGGAAGCACACGACGTCAGCAGCATGGCAAGCAGCGTTAGGCCTAATATGATGCGTAACTGTTTCACCTATATTTTACTCTATTACTTATAAACCTCGAATGAGCTTTTTTATTGTGCGAACCAACAAGTAAATGACGATTGCCACTAATATGACAGCCGCGCCACTGGGAACATTGAGCCAATAGGAACACACTAGTCCTGCCAAACAACAGACAATACTAATGCCTACTGACCACAAAGCCATGCCAGCAAATTTATGACTGAGCATGTTGGCCGTCATTTGTGGGATGGAAAGCAGGGAAATGACCATTACAATTCCTGCCGTGCGTAAACTGGCCACGATGGCCAGTGCAACCAAACTGATAAGAATATAATTGAAGCGTTCAACAGGTAATTTTTGTGAGCGTGCAAACTCAATATCGTAGGTTATGGCTACAATTTGAGGCAAAAAGCAGTAAAAGAATAGGCTCATTATTATAGTCAAAACACCAAGAAAGAGTATGTCCTCTATCGTGGTCAGCAAAATATTTCCAAACAGATAATTTGACAGACTGGGAAGGAACGCTGGTGATAGGAACATACATAATATACCTATACTCATTCCAAAGGCCCACAACATGGCAATAGCTGAGTCCTCACGTATCTCGCGGCGGCGGCTGAGCCGTTGTACGCTGTAGCCTGTAAGCAGTGCGAAAGCCGTTGCCCCAATCATTGGAGACCAACCGGCCAATGCACAGATGCCAACGCCGCCTAAAGAGGCGTGAGCCATGCCTCCGGCGATGAATACCATACGCCGTGTTACGATGTAGGTGCCAATAAGTCCGCATACAATGCCTGTGAGTATACATGCCCAAATGGCATTTTGGAAAAAGGAATATTGTAATAGTTCTGTCATTTCCTGTCTTGAATTAACATGTATGTCTCGTCCTTTAAAGCTGCAGGCAAACTGATTCCACGGAGTTCAAGACTATGTAACCAATCAGCCACTTCTTCAGGTCGCATAGTGGTGAGCACTTCTTGGAACTGCTCTATCTGTTCGTCCGTGTAGGCGTTCGTATCAACACCTTTGTAGACGTCCAGTTCCTCATCGTCAAAATAAACCACTTCTGTTCTGACAGCGCGTTTCATTTGGGCTTCATCACAAAAGCAATCCACGCCACAACCTCTTCCATCGCAGTCAGGCTTTTGGTGTATGTGTCTTACTTGTTTCTGTTTATGTCTTAACAAATAAACATATACAATAGCAAAACCAATAATTACCAGCAGGAATTTCATTTTGATTCAATAATAAAGCCCATTTGCTGCAGGCTGTCCCAGAAGTGTGGGTATGACTTGCTGACTACCTGAGGATGGTTGATTCCAAGTTCTGGCAGAATGAAGGCACACGGTGCGAAAGCAAGAGCCATGCGATGATCCTCATATGTGTCAATAATGGGATACGTTTCTCCTGCATCAGTGTGCCCGTCCCAAAGGAGCGTATCGTTTCCTTCAATTATAATTTCTTTTCCTAACTTATGAAGTTCTGTCTTTAAGGCAGTCAAACGGTCCGTTTCTTTAATGCGGAGGCTCTGCAATCCAGTGATACGAAACGAGATGCCAAGCATGGCACAGGTGATGACGAGAGTCTGTGCCAAATCGGGCTGTTCCTCAAGGTTCGCTTCATAGTGGCGAGTGGTAATGTTGCTCTTGTATAGGATTGGACAGCCTTTCTCGAACTTTGTTACCACTCCCAATGGCTTGAACAGTTCTTGTACCTTTGCGTCACCCTGCAGGCTGGTTTTGTTTAGCCCGGGCAATGTTACCTTGGCATTGTTGTCAGCACTGAGTGCGACGGACTCGTACCAATAGGATGCAGCACTCCAGTCATTCTCTATGGTATATGGTTTCGCTACGTAATGAACGGGTTTAACTTCCAACTCATGGTCGCTGGTCCAATCGGCTTGGGCTCCGAAGGTACGCATCAACTGCAATGTCATGTCGATGTATGGTCGTGAAATGATGGTGCCGTTCAATCTCAAGCGCAACCCGCGTTTCATCGTTGGACCAATCATCAACAAGGCAGAAGTAAACTGGGAACTTACGTTTCCATCCAATGTCACATCTCCGCCTTCAAGTGTTTTCCCTGTTACCTGCAAGGGTGGGAAACCGATCTTGTACATGTAATCAATTTGAGCGCCTAAACTCCGCAGAGCATCCACGAGCGTGTGAATGGGACGGTGTTGCATACGTTTGGTGCCTGTGAGTAGTGTCTGTCTGTTAGAGACGGCAAAGGCTGCGGTTAAGAAACGCATGGCTGTACCGGCTGCCATAATATCGGTCGTCTCTGCCGGATGCTCCAAAGCGCTTTGCATGACGAACGTGTCGTCACAATCGGACAAGTTCTTTAATTTAGTGTCGCCTCGCGCCAACCAATGGATGACCAAGGCCCGTGCCGAAAGACTTTTCGACGGGGGCAACAAGACGGTGCCGTTTAGTGTGGCAGGCGCATGAAGGATGAAAACACTCATTTCCTATGTTTCGAAAAAAACTTCTACAAAAATACGGATAAAATTTGGATAATTGAAAAAGAAACGCTACTTTTGCACTCGATTTTGCTAAGGCAGTAATGCTAGAACAAGATTCGGGGTGTAGCTCAGCCCGGTTAGAGTACGCGTCTGGGGGGCGTGTGGTCGCTGGTTCGAATCCAGTCACCCCGACTGAGGGTTATGAGAGTTGGAAAACGTTTTTAATGTTTTCTGACTCTTTTTTTTGCTCAATCAAAACTATCACGCCACATCGGGTTTCGTTTTCGTATGAACTAACTGCGATGTGGTTCTTCCTAATTGCGATATAGAAAGAAGTAACTGCGACATAGTTTTTCCGAAAAAGTTTTTGGAATAGTGTTAGCCGAGGAATTTCTGGATTTGTGCGGGAGTCGCTTGTGGTAACAGGCGGGTGAGGTGTGCGAAGAGAATGTGGCGTGATGCTTGGGGTGACTTGCCTTGTGCTGTTTTCATGAAATCGGGACCGTACATTGCTTCCGGTGTGGTGTATCGGGCGATTCCCCATCCGTAAGGTCGGCCATTCTTGTCATGGAGGTATTCAAAATCAGCTATAACTACGAATCCGTCCATTTGGAGACGGGTAATGGCGCTGTCGAATGGTTGTATATTGGAACGTAGTGGCTTTACCACGTGGTGCTCTTTTGTTTCGAGCAGTTTTTCAAGGGGATTGCGTCGCGGCATGCGGAGACGGACGTAGCCACATAGGCGTTTCAGGTCTTTGGAAAGTAGTGACTCATGTTGCCGAAGTATTTGCAGGATGCGGAGTTCTGTTGCTGTTGGATGACATTGTGACCGGCGCCAGTTAACAAGGTTTGCATACAGGTCAAGACGTACGTAGGCTGCTTTGTTTTGGAATAATTTGCCGTAAGCTAAGCTCCCGTAACTGATGACAGGACCTTTCCAATCCCATGGTCCTTCCTGTTCGTCACTAAACCAGAGTTCGCTCGGTGTGAACTCTTCTATCGAAAACTGGGGTATGGCATGTGCAAAGAAAGGCAAGACACCCATTTGGATGGCTTGCCTTTCTATTTGTTCCGCACTGCGTAGTGTGGGCATCAGATACTTTATTTATCTTGTTTCAATGCTTGGTCTGGTATGTATTTCTTGGAATAGTAATTGCCATACCACCAGTCGTTGTAGTAACTCTGTTCCCGAGTGAAAATACGTCCATTAATGACGACAGTGTGACCGTTTTTGATGTGATAGTCCCAAATCCAGTGCTGGCTAGAATAGTGGCCCGTGTTACGGAAATAGATATGGATACGTCCGTTAATGACATTCCATTCAAAATAGTCAAGATCTGAACCTATAGGAGCCCCCCAATCGTCGTAATAGGTCTCTTCGCAGGTACCCATCCCGTTACGGTTGAGGTTTAGACGGATAACATCGTAATAATCGTCGACACTCCACCAAATACCTTCCAAGTATTCTTCATCATAGTCGTCATCGTTGCAACTGCTAAAGGTGAAGCAGCAGGTTAGTAAGAGAAACAGAGCAAATAATTTTGTTTTCATCATTTCTTTATTTTTTATTTCAGTGCAAAGGTACGAATTAAATGAATAAAACGTAACTTTGCACGAAGAAATATGTTAACATCATGTCATTTTTCGCGCTTGATAGAAATGCAAGCGCAGCAGTACGGCGAGCGTGAAGTACTTTTCTCTCGCGATGATGCCACATGTCTGTGGCGTGGTGTGAGTTGGCGCGTGTTTGCCGACTACACACGACGTGTGTCGTGCGCTTTGTTGGCACTGGGTGTTCGTGTACAGGAGAATGTGGCAGTGTTTGCTCCCAATATGGCCGAGTGTCTGTATGTCGACTTCGGGTGTTATGGTGCGAGGGCTGTGACGATACCGTTTTACCCAACCAGTAGTACGGCGCAGGTACAGTTTATGGTGGACGATGCTGAAATCAGGTATATGTTTGTAGGCAGTCAGATGCAGTATGACGTGGCTTTCCCGTTGTTTGCCACGAGTGCTTCGTTAGAACGTATGATTATCTTTGATGCATCAGTGACCCGTCACCCTGCAGATACGGTGTCGATGAATTTTGATGACTTTCTGGAATTGGGAAGTGAAGAATATGAAAAAGAATTAACGCGACGTCTTGATGATGCATCGGCTGAAGATATTGCGAATATCCTTTATACGAGCGGTACCACGGGCGTGAGCAAAGGAGTAATCCTGACTCATAGGATGTATATGAATGCTATGATAGAAAACGACAAGGTATTACCTGTCAAGGAAAAAGATGTGATACTCAACTTTCTGCCGTTTAGTCATGTATTCGAACGTGGTTGGTCATACCTTTGTTTGAGTGAGGGCGCCCAATTGTATATAAACTTACGTCCTACGGATATCGTTCGCTCAATGAGGGAAGTCCGCCCTACGTGCATGTGTGCTGTTCCCCGCTTTTGGGAAAAAGTTTACGAAAAGATAGTGGAACATGTAGCGACACTGTCGGAAGTGAAGCAGAAAATGGTTAATAAAGCGATTGAATTAGGTAAGCAATATCAGATAAACTATGTGGCAACTGGTCGACAGGCTCCTCTTTGGCTGAAAATGAAGTATAAACTAATGGACAGAACTGTGCTGTCTGTATTAAGGGAACAATTGGGGCTTGATCGCGCCAATATTTTCCCTACAGCCGGAGCTGCAATAGCCCACGAAGTGGAAATTTTCGTTCATGCTTGTGGAATAGATATGATTACTGGTTATGGACTTACGGAGTCAACAGCTACGGTAACTTGCGCCAGAGTCGGCAAGCCTTTTACCATAGGTTCTGTGGGGCGTGTCATCGGTGGCGTGGAGTTGAGCGTTGCTGAGGATGGCGAAATACTGCTGCGAGGCAAGAGTATTACTCCTGGTTATTATCGTAATAGTCGTGCCACGCGTGAAGTCATAGATGCTGACGGCTGGTTCCATACTGGTGACTCTGGTTACATAAAAAATGATGAATTGTTCTTGACTGATCGTATAAAGGATTTGTACAAAACATCTAATGGAAAGTATATTGCTCCTCAGCAGATAGAGTCAAAACTTATCGTTGACAAATATATTGACCAGATTGTCGTTGTTGCCGACCGCCAAAAATTTGTGTCCGCCCTCATTGTTCCGTCCTATAGTGCACTGAAAACATTGGCGACAGCGCGTGGTATTTCCTATGACAGCGTTACTGCATTGTGCCAGAATCCAGAAATCATACAGTTCGTTATGGAACGTATTGACACGCTACAACAAGCCTTTGCGCACTACGAACAGGTGAAGAGAATAACCCTTCTTCCAGAACCCTTCAGTATGAATCGTAATGAGCTGACAAATACGTTAAAGGTAAAACGTAAAGTTATTTTTGAACATTATCACGATGTCATTGAGGCAATGTACAAGTGATTTGTTGGTGGGCATATGTATTATTTGCGAATAAAATTGTAATTTTGGAGCAGAAAATAATAGAATGATAACAATAGAGCAACTTAAAGAACTCACTGACCGAACAACAGCCTTGGGGCGCTATCTCGACATTGAAGGCAAACGCATTCAGGTGGAGGAAGAGCAACTGCGTACGCAGGCTCCCGGTTTTTGGGATGATCCCAAGACAGCAGAGGCTCAGATGAAATTAGTGAAAGGTTTGCAAAAATGGATTGATTCCTATACAGAATTGAAGACGTTGGTTGACGAAACGGTGCTTGCTTTTGATTTTTATAAAGACGAAATGGTAACTGAGGAAGAAGTCGATGCCAACTATCAGAAGGCTGTGACGATGCTCGAAACACTTGAACTTAAGAATATGCTCCGTCAGGACGAAGATGCCATGGATTGCGTGTTGAAAATCAACAGTGGTGCCGGCGGAACTGAAAGTCAGGATTGGGCTTCCATGCTTATGCGTATGTAT
>CAMZHB010000100.1 GCA_947306605.1 uncultured Prevotellaceae bacterium
CAAATTGCGCTCCTGTTGGAACATCGTGCTGTCGGGAGTCAACCACGTGAGCATGTGCCTGAGTTGTTCGCACATCGGACGATAGCATTGTTGCAATTGCTGGCGGTCACCATATTGGAGGTAGTATTCCCAAGGAATGGTATTCATGGCCGCTCCCCATGCCACACCACCGCCGCATGTAGGTTGCCATGGAGCCCCATTGGGCACATAACCGCTCTCGGGATTCTGTGCATCACGCATGTCACGGAGCCATTTCTGATAGAATGCCGCCGCATCGAAATTAAGCATTACCATGGCGGCAGCTATCTGGCCGTCGCCGGTATAGGGCAAACGTTCACGATGAGGGCAATCACTGGCAATGCAGCCATGCATATTGTCAAGTTGTGAGCGTTGCCAAATGGCATTGATGCGGTTCAACAAGTCGTTGCTGGTGTGGAATTCAGCGTTCAGGCGTACGTCTGTGTTCACGGCTTCGGCCTGTATTTGGTCTTTGGTCAGGTTGTCCAATCCACTGACAACCACTTGCGAGAAAACATACCACGTGAACCGGGGCGCATAACTCTCACCCGCATCGCCACGGCAGACATATTCTTCTTTGCCTACCGGCGATTCGCACACATATCTCACGTTTACTATCTGCCCTTCTTTACCCCGGATGTTTTTCAACCGCACCCATCCTGCCACCTCTTTTTCGAAGGTAATCACAAAACTGCTGTCCTGCCGTTCCAAGCGTACCGGTTGCAAAACCGCCATGATACGGTCAGCTGGTGACGTATGGGCTGTCAGTTGACCGACAGGTGCAGTGGCCATGCTCACCGGCCGCCAGTCTTGCTCGCTACAGCCGGCCTCGGCCCAGTGGGGCGTCTCCAAACGGGCATCGTAAACCTCGCCGTCGTAAACACCTGTCATGGTAATGGCCGATGGTTTCGTTATCCAGGAACCGTCAGTGACCACCGTTTCACGGGTACCGTCATCATAGGTTACCTCCAGTTGGCAGAGCAAGCACGGATTGCCAAACGACCGCACTCTATGGCTTGACGAGCGATAAAATCCATCGCCGAGGATAGCTCCTAAAGCATTATTTCCCTCGACAAGCATCGATGTGACGTCGTAGGCCAAATACAACACACGGTATCCGCTGAAGCGCGGGTCAATGGGAATGTTGCCCTTGTCGAGATCGGTACGCACCGTGTAGTTTGTGAAATTTGGAACCAGATAGTCTTCACCCACCCGTCGGCCATTTACGTAGAGCTCAAAAAAGCCTCCCGCAGTCACGTAAACCTTCGCATGGCTCACACGCCGTTTCAGGCTAAAACTCTTTCTGAAGAGCGGCGCCCCTTGTTCCTGTGGGGCACCTATCCACTGTGCTTTCCAGTCGTCGGCATTCAGCAACCCCATACCCCAGTGGCCCACGTCGCTCCAAGCCGAGCGGTGTCCACGGGAGTCCCAAGTCTGCACTTGCCAGTAACAGTCCTGTCCCGAAACGAGCGGTTTGCCACCGTAGGGAACCAGTGTCGAAGCATCCGACCGCATACGTCCGCTGTCCCACAGGTCGTAGTCACCGGCCTGCAGACGGTCCACCGATGAGGCCACCACCACACGATAAGCCGTCTGACTCTCGCCGCGGACCGTTGGGTCCGTCACTTCGTTTACCCACGACAATCGTGGCCGGAGGACATCCACAACCATGGGGTCAGCCATGTGTTCCACGGTCAACCGGCACACTCTGTACTGAGCCGACATTGCATATGCCACGCCTGAACAGAACAGCAGAATAATTAAATAGCGTTTCTTTATGTTCATTACGTTTCGTTTTCCGTCATTTATCCTTTCCATAGCGTTCCAGCACCTCGCTCATGGGTATGTCCAGCGACTTCAGTTGGCGGAAAAACGCCGGCAATTCCTCTTCGTAGAACTTTGCCTTGCGCATCTCCACAATGCGTTCACGGGCGTCGGGTGCCACAAAGTAACCCAGGCCGCGCTTGTTGTAGAGAATCTGCTGCTGTTGCAGGTAGTCGTACGACCGCACCACGGTGTTCACGTTCACCTCCACGTCAGCCGCATATTCGCGCACTGAGGGCACGCGTTCCTCCGCGGCATAGTCGCCCCGCAGGATGCAGTCGCAGATGTACTGCGCTATCTGCATGTAAATGGGAACGGTATCCTTAAAATCCATAACAAACTATTTAAAGCGTTTCAACAAACCCAGGCGCGTCAGCTGAGTGCGCGCCAACTTATGGTAGGACAGCCATAGACAACACACGAACCATATCAGGCAATGCAACCACCACAAGGCAATTTTTATGTCACCCGGTGAGAAGGAGACGGTTTTCACGAGCCATTTGAACAGATTTTCAAACCACTCCGACCTCATCACGAACATGCCCAACATCACATAGCCCACGACAAACAAGGTAACCTTGTGAAACGTATGTTTCTGAAACACGATGCCGCCCAGCAGGTAGATGCCCCAAAGGAACAGTATAGTGGCCAAAAGACCGGTATTCTCGAACATCGGCAAATCAGGCAGGAACATTTCAGAAAACATCTCTTTGAGCATGGGACAGCCTATCACCTCATGACTGCCATGGAACAACGGAAGGAACGCCAGGCTCAATATCCGGGCCACGACGGTCAGCACGGGCAACAGCAGCAGGTACAACAGAATGATTCCGAGACGCGACACGAAGCGCTCCGCGTTGGTCACCGGCAACATGAAGTAGTTCTGGCGACGCTGCTTGTCGCCCAACACATCTTCAAACACTGCCGTGATCATACCGAGCATGTATCCCATATAAGCCCAGAATACCGTAGTGGATATGCTTTTTGAAAACAGCTTTTTCTTGAATTCAAAATCCGTCGAATCGATGTTGCCGACAGAGACTTGCATCATGATAAACAACATCAGGCACAACATCACTACCAGGATGATAACCACGCGGGAGACGTGGCGCTTGCGGTTCACCATCAGGTCGTAGCGCACCAGTTCCAGCGTGCGCTTTATATTCAGTTTCTCCATATTACTTTTCGTTTTTTGTGTCCGTAAATACCTGGTCCAACTTGTCGCCGGCTGTCAAAGCCGCATTGAAAAGCAGTTCCAGATTCAGTTTCGTCTCTTCCTCGCCGGCCTGTTTGACGAAGACGCCAGCGTCACCGCCCAAAACGTGTTGCGAATAAAGCGGCTGGGCCGTTTCGCCGGATTCCACCATGCGGAATGCCAGCCGCTGCGTGATGTCCTCCACCCGGCGGTCGAACAACAGACGGGCACCATCGATAATGGCCACGCGGTCTATCAGCGTCTCCACGTCGGCCACTTGATGGGTCGATATCACCACCGTGCGCTCGTCGGTCATGGCACGGGCCACGGCGCGGCGGAACTGGCTTTTCGAAGGGATGTCGAGCCCGTTCGAAGGTTCGTCCAACAGCAGCAGCGGCGTGTTCGTGGCCAGTGCGAAACTCAGGACCACTTTTTTCTGCTGGCCCATGGACAATTCGCCCAACGTCACGTCGAAGGGCAGGTCAAACTCGTTCAAACACCCGCGCAGCAGGGTCTCGCTGTAATTGGGGTAGAACGACGCGTTCAACTTCACGTAACGTTTCAGACTCACGTTCGGCAGGCGGAACGTCTCCGGCAACAGATAGAGGTCTCTCAAGGCCTCGGGCCGACGCTCGCGCATCTCCATGCCGCGGTATTTAACACTGCCCTGCTGCGGGAACAACAGTCCCGACAGCAAATGGAGCAGCGTGCTTTTGCCCGTACCGTTCTTGCCCAACAGGCCGTACACGCGGCCGGGCTCCAGGTGGAACGTCAGGTCTTCAAACACCGCCGGACTCTTCGGTCCGTAGCGGTAATGCAAATGACTTGTTTCAATCATACGTTTATCGTTTTAGTGTAATAGTGTATTATGACACTGCAAAAGTACGGTTTCTTTCCAATACGAACCAAACTTTTTCCGAAAAAATTTTTCATGTCGGGTCACGAAATTCACATTTCGGCAACTGAAGGAACCGTGAAGTTGCGGTTTCCGCAACTAAAAACGGGCTCTGTAATCCATTGTTTTACACACATGTCAGAGAAAGCAGAACAGAAGCGGCGTTTCAGAGTTCTGAAACGCCGCTTGTAATACTCAAAACGGCGTCTCAAAAATCCGAAATGCCGTTTCCGGTCAACAGTTTTAACACGGGAATGTTAAAACCGTTAATCCCGTCAGTCTATCACCATGTCGAACTGGCAGCAGGAATCGGTCTGATGGGCCAGATGCCTCGTCGTTGGCGAAATGCCGAACAGAACGCTGTAGGTAGTGGCCTTTATGGTTCGGCCGTCGGGCATGAATTCGAGCAGGCGCAGCCAGCCGTCGCCGCCGTTGCCTTCCCACCCGCCGCCGAGGCACTGGATGTTCCACATCATCTGGTGGACGGAGCGTCCGGCGCTGTTCTTGTCGCAGCGGTAGGCGGTGTTGTTGACGAAGTCCTGGGGGCTGCCTGGGTGGTCATAGTCAGGGTGACCGGTGTGGCCGCACACGACCAGACGGATGTTGGCACAGGGATAAACCAGTTTGTCCCAAATGCCCTGGCCCCAGTTGCGGGGCGTAATCTTGTAGTTCTCGTTGTCGGTGCGCTCGGCCGTGGTTTCGCACAGAAAGGTGTGGGTCAGGACAATGGCCTTGTGGTCCTTGTAGGTTTTGCTTTCACAGAGTTTTTTGGCCCAGGCCAGCACCTCGTCGCGCGGCGCCCATTCCAAATTAATGATGAGCAGCCGGCCCCAATGGTCCGTCTCAAGTTCCCAGGCGGCATTTTCGAGCGAGGCGCGGCCCATGCGGTTGGGGAACGTGGAAACCAGGACGTCGGCATTGCAACGGTTGCGCTCGTAGGTGTAATAGTCGGGGAAATGGGTGAAGGGCTCGTCGCCGCGCACGTAGCCATACTCATGGTTGCCCGGCGAAATCATATAGGGCACGCGGTTGTCGAGACGTTCCAGACAATGGCTGGACCACTCCCACATCTGGCGGCTGGTCTGGTTGAGCATATTGCGGTTGCGCACGATGTTCTCGTTTTGTTCCACCAGGTCGCCCGTGAAGAGCACGGCCTTGATGTTGAGGTGCTCCACGTTGTCGGCAATCCAAGCCGTGGTCAGTTCGTAAAGCGGCTGGTTGATGTCGTACTTGGTGTAACCCTGCGGGTCGCCCATGACGGCAATCATAAACGAGCCGGGGTCTTGCAGCTGCTGGCGGTCGGCGCGGTTCTGGGCAAGCCCGACGGTGTTACAGACGAGGGCCGCGATATATAATAATAGGTATCTTGTCTTCATAGTCCTGTTGTTTTTCATTGGTTCCAATCCTTGATGACGATATCGAAGCGGTCGGTTTCGCCGGTGCGGTGGGCAAACTGCTTGGTGACGGGCGAAATGCCAAAAAGCGGTGAATAGGTACGCACTTTGATGGTCTTGCCGTCGGGCATGAACTCGAGGATGCGCACCCAGCCGTCGCCGCCGTTGCCGTAGCCACCGCCGCCGATGTACTGGTTGTTGAACATCATCTGGTGTACCTTCTTGCCGTCGGCATTCTTGTCGGTACGATAGGACGCATTGTCCGTATAGACTTCACCTTCCTTGCCGGCATGTCCACACAGCACCAGCCGGATGTTGGGACAGGTGCTGATGAGTTTGTCCCACATCTCCTGACCCTGGTTGGCCGGACTTATCTGGTAACTGGTACCCACCATGGTGGTGCGCTGGGGTTTCTTGCCTCCGCGCAGATACGAATGGGTCTGGACGATGACTTTGTGATTCTTGTAGGCGTTGCTTTCACAGAGTTTTTGGGCCCACGCCAGCACCTCGTCGCGCGGAGCCCACTCCATGTTGATGACAAGAAGTTTTCCCCAGGCCGAATCGCTAAACTCGTAAGCCGCATTTTCCAGCGAAACGTTCCCCTGTTTGTTGGGGAAGGCGGCCACCACGCATTCCATGTTCTTGCTGTTGCGCTCGAAGGTAATGTATTCGGGATAATGGGTGAAAGGTTCGTCACCACGGGTGTAGCCGTAGTCATGATTACCGCTGCTGACCACATAGGGCACCACGTTGTCCAGACGTTTCAGGCAATGGCTGGTCCATTCCCACATCTGTCGGCTCGACTGGTCACCAGTTTTCTTGTTTTTGGAGGGAAACCACTCGTTGCGGTTCACATTATCGCCCATGATGAGCACGGCTTTAATGTTGAGGCGGTCCACATGGTCTTTGGCCCATACGGTGGTCAACTCGTAAAGGGGTTGGTTGAAACTGTACTTCACATAGTTTTGCGGGTCACCCATCATGATGAACGTAAACGACCCCGGATCTTGCAAACCCTGGGGGTCGGCACGGTGCTGTGCCACGGAAGTGGACACGGCGGACAACGCAAAGAGAAATAATAAGAATACGTATTTCTTCATAATCATACTATATAGAATCTAGCGGGCGGCCAAGTCGTCGGCTACCGTCTGGAGCAAAGCACGGCCGAAACGAAGACGACAATCAGAC
>CAMZHB010000101.1 GCA_947306605.1 uncultured Prevotellaceae bacterium
CGTGGACACGGTAATCTCCCAGGGCCACGGCGTGCAGGGTACCCTCGCCGGTATAGTTCACGTAAAAGGAATAAGAATCGAACGGGCCGCAACCCTGTTTCATCATCGGTTCACCGTCGTCCTTTTCCGCTGTCACGCCTGCCGTCAGACGTTGCCCCAAACCGTAGCGGTAGCGCAAGGCGGAGTAAAGGCGGTCGCCCGCATAACGGCCGTTCAAAAACCCCTGGCGTGAATAAAAAGGCCATTCCACGTTGACGGCCATCTCGTTTTTGCCATAGCGCAGACGGTGCCACAGATTACGGGAGGCGTCGGGAGCCTCGGGGCCGCAGTACACGAACTGCCGTGCCACGTTGCGCGAAAAAGCGTCCATTCCCTGCACGAACTGGAGCTCTTCCACCGAGAGCAACGGACCGTGGCGCTTCACATAACTGAGCACGGAGTCCACCTGCGCCTCACTGAGGAAGGGAATCTGCAGCAAGTCGTCGCGGCGACAGTCATTCAAGTTAACGGGATTCTCATGCAGTGTATGCCAATCGGTCACGGCTTCGGTGTCTTCGCCGTCGGTGGCATAGGTTTCCACAAAGTCTTCCCAAGACATCACCTGAGCTTGGACACACACGGAAAGCAGTGTCAGCACCAGGGTCAGGAACCTTCGTCGCATTCAGAAAGAAGTATTAGTGTTTTATGAATTTGCCGCTGTGACGGCGTCCTGCGAAGTGCCAGCTTACCACATAGGTGCCGGCCGGCAAAACGGAGGCGTCGTAACCCTCACGGGCGGCGAAGCGGGCCATCAGACGGCCGTGGAGGTCGTGAATGTCGGCCTGGAAGGTGAGTTCGCTGACATCGGCTGCGAGGAAACGCACCCGCTGGGTATTACGGTTGTATGTGAGGGCATAGTCCACTTCAGCCTCGGCCGAATGGATGCCGACATCGACGGGCTTCCACTTGTCTCCATCCTTCACGATGCGCCACAGCCGGTTTTCGCTCGTGGCGTCGCGGTCGCTGCTGTCCAAAACCAGAATGGGGTTGCCGTCGGTCGACCTGCCGTTGGAATTGTTGACGATACGGCCCGAGGCCACATTCTTTAGGTTGTAGTAGCCGTTGCTCTGCGGCACCATTTCCCAAAGCTGCCGTTTGCTGGTGGCAACAAAATACCGTTGCTCCAACTGTGTTTTACTCTCTGTATCTGTCAGCATCAGTCCGGTCCGGCGGTTCTTCAGCAACAGATAATCGCGGAAGGGAATGATCTCCCACTGCTGTTCTTCGTTTTCGGACACACTGGCATAGAGTCCCACGGCGGCGTTTTCGCCATTTACGCCAATAATTGACGTGGGTACGCCCTTGTTGTAGAACTTATACACGTAATTCGTGTCGACTTCGAAGGGCTTGGTGGGCTCTTGGGGTTCCATGGTACGGAATTTCTGGAGCAGCCAAGCGTTGTGCTTGGGCACAAACTCACGCACATAGTCCACATATTCCTTATAGGTGCTGAAGAGCACGATCTCCTCATCAGCCCGTGTGCTGATGCCCCACACTTGATAGTTTTTCTGTGCCGACTGCCGGAGCAGGTCTTCGTAATAATCGATGTGGGCCAGCATTTTTGCGTCGAGGCCATCGTTATAGACCTCCTCGTAACGGCGTATCACGTAGCGTGCAAACCACGGTGTCTTCCACATCTGGTGCAGCCACCGCTTCATCAGGTCATCGCCAAAGCCGCGGTCAATCATCAGCGACTCCGTCACGTCGCCCAGACGTCCGCAGTTGTTGAAAGCGATGTCGAAATCCCACAGAGGTCCCCAGTAAAACAGCGGGTCGTCCTTTTCTTTATAGAAATAGGTACTGTAGAACCCGTCGGCATTGGCCGCTATCTCATTGGCCAGATACAGGTTTACCAGCGATACGGTGTCCACATACTGCTTCCATCCCTTCTTTACATCGGCGAAATCCTTGCCGAAGAGCGCGTCCTCGAACGTCTGGACGTAGTTTCTGATGTAGTTGCGCTGCAACGTCCCAATGGAATCCTCGGGGTCGTACACACGGATACGCACTCCACGGCTGGTCCTGAACACTTCGCCTCCGTCGGTACCCACTTCCATCAGGTAACCGCCGCTCACGTTGGCCTGCGGATTGGTCACCCGATACTTCTGCTCCGTGATGTTCACACGCAAGCGGTTTACGTTCACTTGGTCACTGATTTGATATGTGCCTCGGTAGGTACCGTTCATGGTCAAATCCACGAAACGCGCCCCGGGGTTGAACGTGAGCCCCAGCAGTTCCCCCAAGTCCGATGCCAGCGCATTGCGCATCATCGTTTTGTCACCCGCATTGGCCAACAGTGTCCAACTCTTGGCGTTGGCGCGTTCCGGGCCCAGCAGACGTTGTTTCTTGGGGAACTTCAGCCGGTAGGGCTTCTTCTTCATATTCCACGTCGAGTTGCCGCGGCCGCGAATCTGCACGCTGTCGAAGCTGACTTCCCCGTCGTCGTCCACAATCTCCATCGAAGCCCACTTATAGGTAGTCTTGCTCGTCACCTCCGTTCCGTCCAGTATGTGGATATGTACCGTCGGCAGATTGGTCATGCGCTGTTCTATCGGACCCTGCGACCACGCCGGAACCGACAACAACGTCAAACATAAGGCAAAAGCCCCTATTATGTGCTTCATCGCTGCAAAATTACTAAAAACACTTTTTTAAACGACTATCCTTGTTCTTTTTTCTTACTTACCGACGTCAGAATCATCAGAATGGCGCCTGTTTTTGTATTCCGCATCGAAATAATTCGGTACAACATGGAAGTAAAACCACTATTTTTAGTACCTTTGACACGTCTTTTGAAACTAACAGCCTATGAAACGTTCATTCCGCGCAGTCATTGTGGCTTGTAGCCTGTTTTTGGCCGGGCAGACTATGGTCAGTGCCGCCAACGACAACTGGATGTCGCGCCTCAGCGACGAAACCTATGTCAGCCAACTCTCCATCCCCGGCACACACGATTCGGCTACTGGTCACGGATTCCAGGGTTTCTATGGTGCTCTGGGCGGTGAAACCAATGCCCGCACTCAGGACAAGACCATCTCTGAACAGTGGGCCTGCGGTGTCCGTGCGTTCGACCTTCGGCCTTGCGTGAGCGACGGAACGCTGCAAATCAACCACGGCATCATTCAAACCAAACTGACTTTGAAGGAGGCGTTGCAGACCCTCTGTTCATTGCTCGAGAAGTATCCTACGGAAATAGCCTTTGTGATGTTGCGCCACGAGACAGAGGGAGACGATGACGGCGGCAGCAATTGGAACTCGCTGGTGACGTCGCTCCTGAACGAGACCTGGCTGAAGCCGCGGCTGGCCAACTTCCTGCAACTTGCCACAGTCGGCCAACTGCGCGGCAAACTGCTTCTCCTCAGCCGCAACGAATACGCCTCGGCTCCCATGGGCGGTTTCATCCGCAACTGGAGCTCCAGCACCGAATTTGCCAACCAGAAGAACGGTGTCATTGCGGGTGACGTCGGCCAGACATCCTGCTACATCCAAGACTTCTACGACTGTTCCGGCTCTGGCGGCACAGACACCAAGCGCAACTGCGTGACCACGATGCTGCGCTTCACGACGACCGAAAACACCAATCCGCGCATCTGGGCCATCAACCACACGTCGGGCTACTCCAAGACGGCCTCCCTGTTTGGCTACACCCTCGCCACCAGCGACGGTTACCGTGCCAATGCCTCGGTGCAGAATCAGGCGGTCATTGATTACCTGTCGAAGACGGTGGGTCCCACGGGATTTGTGATGATGGATTTCGCCGGTGTCAACCGTTCCAACGATTACGACGTGAAAGGATTGGCTTTGGTCAACGCCCTTGTGGAAAACAATTTCCGTTTCCAGCCGCAGGCCGACACCAATTGGACCGGCTACGTCCAGGCTCTGGCAGCCATCGAGGACGGAAAAGCCTACCGCATCTTTACCGAGAAGAACGGCAAGAAATACTATCTCAACGCCACCGGTTTTCTCGTTAGCCTCGAGAAAGCTGCCCTCTTTACCTTTAAAAAAGTGAGGGGCGAAGAATACGAGTATGGCTTCCAGTTAATGAACAGATGCTTCACTAACCCTAGGATGAACGGCTCCACCGTGGTCCTGTCTTCGGGTCGCATCAACATAAACACCCAGAGCACACCGCGCCCCACCTGGGAAGCCCAAGTGTTCTTCCTTAAAGACGGCAAATACGCGGTCCGCGCCACCAATGCTGCCGGCGGCGACAGCGGTTGGTCGTTGGCGGCCAAAACCTATTGGACGATCAACTCAAGCTCCACCAGCCCCACGGCGCAATACGGCAACAAGCCCGACTTTATCTGGCAGATAGAGGACGAGACCGCAGGCATCGGCGCCATTTCTGTCACCAAAGAACACGGTGTAGTCTACAACCTGGCCGGACAGCGCGTCGACGATACCACGAAAGGCATCCTCATCGTCGACGGCAAGAAAGTCCTGTCCCGATAACCGTTTTTACCTGACGTGATGAATCGCGAGCGGGAAATCTATAAAGTCACACTCATCGGCAGCGCGTGCAACGTGGTGCTGATGGTGTTGAAGTTCATTGCCGGCACGCTGGCCCACAGCTCGGCCATGATAGCCGATGCCGTGCACTCGTTGTCCGATTTCATCACCGACCTCGTAGTGCTCGTTTTCGTTAAAATCAGCGCCAAGCCCCAGGACAACTCCCACGACTACGGCCACGGCAAATTCGAAACCATCGCCTCCTTCCTGATCGGTCTGGCATTGTTGGGCGCGGCGATAGGCATCATCTACTCCGGCGGAACCAAACTCGCGGCCTGGTTGGGCGGTGCAGAACTGGAAGCGCCGGGATGGCTCGCCTTGTGGGCCGCCCTCCTGTCCATCGTCGTGAAGGAAGCCCTCTACCAATACACCGCCTACCGCGGACGCGCCGTGGAGTCGCAGGCCCTGACCGCCAACGCCTGGCACCATCGCAGCGACGCCCTCTCGTCCATAGGCACAGCCATAGGCA
The DNA here is from genome assembly GCA_947306605.1 of uncultured Prevotellaceae bacterium. Taxonomy (GTDB): domain Bacteria; phylum Bacteroidota; class Bacteroidia; order Bacteroidales; family Bacteroidaceae; genus UBA6382. Next base: position 5,018 of record CAMZHB010000101.1, read on the forward strand.
TCGGCGGCGCCATCGTGCTGGGCCACCGGTGGACCGTACTCGACCCCCTCGCCTCCATCTTCGTCGGACTGCTTCTCGTGAGAGTCGCCATCAAACTCCTCCAGACAAGCATCGGTGAACTCACGGAATGCTCACTCCCCGAAGAGACCGAACGCGAAATAGAAAACATCATCTGTTCCCTGCCCGATGTCCGCGAGCCCCACAACTTGCGGACACGAAGGATAGGCAACCGCACCGCCATCGAAGTCCACGTGCGGATGGACGGCAACGCCTCACTCCACGAAGCCCACGAACGGGCCACACAAATAGAACAGAAACTCAAAGCCCGCTTCGGACGCCACACCCATGTCACGGTACACATGGAACCCGTGAAAACGGCCTAAGCGTTTGCTTCGATTGCGAAAACCACATTCCCTTTTCTGGGTGCAAAATTACAGAACAACGGCACCCGTTTGCAAGCCTTTTTCCGAAAAATCGTCCCTACGAAATCCACCGACCTCATTATCATGGCTTCATGCAGGAAAGTTCCTGGCCGAAACAAGGAGTATGATGGCTTTTACCTTAGTCTTGGTTTTTCTTCACCCTGGTATTCTTCTTGTTCACGGCCATAGTTGTCATGTCGGTTGGCAAAGGGTTCCATTGGTTTTAATCTTCTAATGTTTCCAACATAGCTCTTGGGACACAATTTGGGAACAATTAACCCACTGACAATCGGCATTGATGCTGAAAGTCAATGGGTTTATTCGTTTCGTTGTCAATCTTGATGAGATGAATTGACTTCTATGCGCAATACAATCTTCGTTGCAACTCAAAGTAATGGGCTCGTATATCGGCCACAGACATCTGCAACCTTTCCTTCGCATCACTCATTGAGTTAAACTTAATGGTGATAAAGGTCTTCAGGTTGTCTGAACCCAGTTCCTTGAAACCGTTGCTGATATAGTATTGTAGAATAAGGTTGTCGAAATCTCTCTGCTCCTTGCCCAACGAATCCACATATTTCTTCTTCACAAGTTCTACTCGCTTTGCTCTCTCTATTGGTGTTGAGTCATAGGCAATGTATTCAAGCACATCGAGCAAGTCACACTTCTGCATTTTCAGCATGTTTTTCAGAAGATTCAATTTGTCCTCTGCGAAGCCTGCTTCATCAAGCGTTCTCAAAAGTTGCTCACGGGTTTCGGGGTTAGCCCATTTCTCTCTGAGGTCATCTGCACCTGAGAAGAAATCCGGAACCCTGCCAAAGAGTTTCTTTACATATTCATCAAGACTGATAAACTCGTCGCCAAAGAAAATCTTCTGCTCCCACGTTGTTTCAAGTGTCAGTCTTCTTCCATCAGACAGCTTAATGTCTATCAGGCTTGTTTTTGGCCCTTCACACGTACAAGGCAGATTACCGCAAACCGGACAAGCTTTTGGCAGTTCCCAACCTTCTTCGTCTTCGCCTAAAGCTCCTCCTCCGTTGTCATCA
>CAMZHB010000102.1 GCA_947306605.1 uncultured Prevotellaceae bacterium
CTGCGGTAAACGACTTTGCCCTTCTCTCCTTCACCGACACACGTGAGGCTCAACGCCAGCCCCGTGAGCGATGTGGAGGTGTCGCCGCCAACGAGGTCGACGTGATGGCGGGCGCAGGCCAATTTAAGTCCCTCGTATATCTGTTCAATGTCTTCAACAGAGAAACGACGGCTCAGCGCCACACTGACTACCAGTTGCTGCGGTAGACCATTCATGGCGTATATATCGGAGAAGTTGACCATGGCGGCTTTATAGCCCAGATGCTTCAGAGGGACATACATCAAATCGAAATGTACGCCCTCCATCAGAAGATCGCTGGTCACCAGCACTTGCTTGTCCTTATAGTCCAAAACCGCGCAATCGTCGCCCACTCCTTTCAGTGTGGACGCATTCTCCAACTTCAAGTCTTTGGTCAGGTGTTCTATCAGTCCGAATTCACCCAGTGTAGCTATTTCCGTTGCCATTGTACGTCTAGTTCTTCGTTAGTACTTACAGACTTTTGATGAGTTCTCTAAAGATGGCCGTCATTCGCGGTTGTGCTGCATTTGCCGCCTCTTCCACTTCCTGATGGGTGACTTTAGATGCCTTTTGGCCTATATTGGTAATCACACTCATTCCAAGGCAACGCATGCCCTGATGGGCAGCAACAATAACCTCCGGAACAGTGCTCATGCCTACGGCGTCGGCCCCAAGCAAACGATACATACGATATTCGGCAGGAGTTTCGTATGTCGGTCCTTGGTTGGCCAAATAAACGCCCTGACGTAACTTGATATTCAACCGGTCGGCAATATCAAGCGCTTGCTGACGCAATCCGGCGTCGTAGGCATTAGACATGTCCGGGAAGCGGGGACCCATCGGCAAATTCTTGCCACGGAGGGGGTGTTCGGGAAGCATGTTGATGTGATCGGTAATCAACATGAGGTCACCAATCTTGAAACCCGGATTGGTACCTCCGGCAGCATTGCTCACAAACAACGTTTTTATACCCATAGCATAAAACACACGAATGGGAAACGTGGTTTCCTGAATGGTATAGCCCTCGTAATAATGGAAGCGCCCTTTCATAGCCAGTACGGCCTTACCGCCCAAGTATCCGAACGTCAACTTGCCGTCGTGCCCTTCAACAGTGGAAACTGGAAAATTAGGAATCTCGGCATAAGGGAACTCGTGTTCCACTGCGATTTCCTCGCCCAGTTTACCCAACCCGCTACCTAAGACCAATGCCACTTCGGGAGTAGCTGCTATCTTTACTCTCAGCCATTCAGCTGTTTGCTTGATTTTCTCTAACATAATCTGAAACTAACTCATTAAATATACTGCTTTGGCTATTCAAAAACGCTATCTCGAGAGGCAACACATACAGTTTGTCTTTTAACTCCTGTGACAGTCCTTCGCACATATGCAGTCGCGCCGCGTCTTTCTCAGTTGTGAGAGCGATGCCACCAGACGCCGCTATCGGTGCAAAACTCTGATTCATGCGTATTATATCTTCATGAGTAAACGCATGGTGGTCTGGGAAGGCCATTGTCTTTACGGAGACGCCTCTGGCTTCAACATCGCGCGCCAACAACTGCGGCGTAGCAATGCCGCAAATAATAAGTATGGAAGGATAATTACCCAATGATTCAAAAGGTATTTCTTCCTCGCCGGAAACCTTCTTCAACGCCATATATTTCTGGCATGTGAAAAACAATCGTTGACCGGATGATAAGCGAAGTTTTTCTTTTACCCTCTGCAGTCCGGCATTATCCATGTCGTGGGGGCTTTTGGTAACAATTACCACGTCTGCCCGGCGCCGTCCACTGAAAGGCTCGCGCAAGCGCCCTGCTGGCAAAAGCAGATCGTCAGAAATCAAACGGTTGTAGTCGGTCAGCAGAATATTAAAACCGGCTTTTACGCTACGGTGCTGAAAAGCGTCGTCCAACAATACCACCTGAGGCTGCTGACCGGCAGGTGCAGACATCAATTTCTCAATAGCCATACGTCGGTTACCACAAACAGCCATGGCCACATCCTTAAATTTCTGCTTCATCTGCCACGGTTCATCCCCTATTTCGGCTGAAGTGGAAAATTCTGTAGCTACAACCAATCCTCTTGTCTTCCTCTTATACCCTCGGCTTACAATACCAACGCGCCAAACATCGTGCAATAAGCGGACAAGATACTCCGTATGTGGAGTTTTACCAGTACCACCAACGGTCAAATTGCCCACGCAGATTAACGGAACACCATAGGCACGGCTCTCCATCAAGCCGCAATCGTACATGACATTACGCAAACGCACGCCAAGACCATAAAGCCAGCTTAATGGCAGTAACCAAGGATATGTCTTCATTCAAAAACTAAAACTAACGTATACTCAAGACGTAAGGTAAGCGGGCCTGAACATAGTGCTGCGAACCAAATGTACGCAATTGCATCAATGGCTCATAGTATTCTCCAGCCAAAGCACGCACTTGTTGTTCAAAGTAACTTTCTTTCTTTTGCTGCATCAATGCTGCATACCAAGGCTCTGCCTCTGGGACGTTCTTCACTTTATAATTGTCCTCGAGCTTGGCCACTTTGGCTGCGTAAGCCACTGCAGCATCCAAGTTGCCCAATTGGTCAACCAGACCATTCTCCAAAGCTTGCTCACCAGTCCATACGCGGCCTTGAGCTATAGAATCAATGGCTTCCGTCGTCTTCTTGCGGCACTCCGAAACACGTTTCAGGAACAAAGCATAGCCGCGCTCAATCTCAGCTTGCACCAATGCTTTTTCTTCCGGATTCATCGGACGATACATTTTGTCGAGCCTGAAATCACTCATTTTGTTTGTCTTCACATTATCAAAATTCAAGCCTAGTTTGCCTTGCATCAATTCACTGGCATCAGGTATCATACCAAAAATTCCGATGCTACCGGTAAGCGTCGTCGGATCGGCAAAAATGTAACGTCCTCCGGCACTCATATAATAACCGCCGGAAGCAGCCACACCACCCATGGAAATAATGACAGGTTTTTTGGCATCAAGACGCTTGATGGCATGCCACATCTGCTCAGAAGCGTATGCACTGCCACCTCCACTATTAATACGCAAAACAACGGCTTTCACTTTATCGTCGTTCTCCAGTTTTTCCAAGTCCTTCACAACTTTTGAGCCGACTATGGTTGCCCCACCGAAGTTCTGAATCTGATTATCTATAATATCGCCTTCAGCACGATAAACGGCCACGTACTTTCCTGTCGTCTTTGACTTCGCTTTCTGTGCACAAACGTCACTTACCGTCGTCATCCGCAATTTGTCATCATCGTCCAAACCTGTCATGTGCTTTAACACCGATTTGGCTCCGTCTATATAAGCCAAGGTGTCCACCATGCCGCATTTCACAAGTTCTTCGGCAGGAACAAAAGCCATGAAACGGTCAGCGTATGCTTGAAGAGAATCCTCAGACAGGCTGCGTGAGACCGAGACACCTTTGACAAAGTTCTTCCATTCCGAGTCCATGTATGACGTTATTTGTTCTCTATTGGCCGGACTCATTTCTGTCAAGGTGTAAGGCTCCACATAACTCTTGTATGTACCGACCTTGCATACCTGCATCTTTACGCCCACTTTCTCCAACAAATTCTTGTAAAACGTCATATCGGCTGCCAGACCTTTCCAGTCAACTGCTCCCTGCGGATTAAGAATCACCTTATCGGCAGTACTGCATACATAGTACACTCCTTGGGAATAGTTATTCCCATATGCCACAATGAACTTACCTGTCTTCTTAAAATCGATCAACGCTTCGCGCAATTCTTCCAACATGGCAGGATAAGCAGCCATACTGCCAGCCTCCAGGAAAATGCCTTTAACCCGGTCCAAGTCCTTGGCCTTACGGATAGCCTCACACACATCACCCAAAGCAGAAACACCGTCATCTCCTCCCATTAAGGATTGCAGAGGATTGTCTTGTTTCACTTCTGACAACGCGCCATCAAGCGAAATTCTTAAAACACTGTTTTTCTTCAATACAGGCTTTTGTTCCATCGAAGCAACGATGCCAAACATAAGAATAAAGCCCACTGCCATCATCACGCCGATAGCCAAAAATACACCCAGTGCAGACGAGAGCACATTCTTCACAAACGTATTCATACTTATATTCCAATTAAATTATTATTTCTAAAAACGAGACAAAGTTACAAATAAACGAGTGCAATAACAAAAGGAATGGCGCAGTTTTTCAATATTGACCTATCCGAGTGGGTAAAACTTATCAATCGTTACAAACAAATGAGGGCAAAACGAAAACGGAGTTATTCTTTTCTATGTCCGCTTTCGGTTTTCAAAGGTGGGACTTTTGTTTTTCAAGTATGGACTGAGGCATTTGACTTTGTAAAAAAAAAATAAACTTGTGCGTTTTCATTGCACTGCACTCATTTATTCGTATCTTTGTCGCTAAATATCAAAAAGAAGTGTTTATGAAAAAAATTACGCTCCTTCTCTTGGCATTGTTTAGCCTTGCAGGAAGTCTTAGTATTAGTGCCGCTGACGTGGCGGAAGGTTTAATTCGTCTGAAGAACCGCCGTTCTTCTACGGCTTATCTGACGACAAACACGAATGGCAGTGCCATTGGAGCCCCGAAGGCTTCGTCTGGACTTAGCCAAGTGTGGATACTTGAAACCAAAGGCAATGGTTACACTATTCGTAGTGCCAATACCGGTGAGTATCTGCAAGCCAATTTCCCAACACCTGGGGGCGGTAAAACGACGCTCTATATTCAAGTGAGCCCGAACAACGATTCGTTCTACAACGTCTCATCAACGAGCGATTTCAGCGGCCAAACGTGCCTCAACCTCAATGGTGACGGCAAGACAGTCTATAAATATTCGTACGCAGGTGACGCCGGCAGCGACTGGACTATAGAACGGGCCACCGATGTAACAGAACAACAAGTGCGAGACAACCTATCGATAAAGACGGGTTATGTTGGCGAACTGAAAGACGGCGGTTACTATCGCATTGTCAATACCTATTATACCCGTATGCTTACCGAAGGCAGCGACCTTGTGGCAAATCCTTTGGATGAAAGCAATCTAACACAGTATTGGCAGATTCACAAATCCGGAACGGGCTACACCATCCAGAGCGTAGTATCTGAAAAATATGTCCAGCACCAAACACAGACCAGTGTGCCATACCACATGGGCAATACACCTGTTGCATTCAATGTCAAGCCCGTCAGCGACAAATGGCTCTACAAATGGACCATCGCCTATGGCTCAGAAACCAGCGGATTGCACGCCGCCTCATCGCAAGGCTACAATGTAGTGTATTGGAGCACCAATGCCGAAGCCAGCGTGTGGGCTTTCCAAGAAGTGGAAATCTCTGCTGAAGACATTGAGAAAGCACGTGCGGTGCAGAAAACCTACAATGATCTCGTTGCCAACAAGACCAAGTTGCAAGTAAATTTGAACAATTTGTTTGAAGATAAGGCCTGCACTACCCTGAAGCCTGAAATCCAGGCTTTGAGTGACGAAGAACTGGCCGGGAACGCCGATTTCTCTGCGCTTAATCAAGACATGCAGGCCATGGTGTTAAAGGTAAAGAACGACACGTGGCAACAATACACCAACACATCGACCGGTTATAGCGCCGGCTACGAGAAATTCTTCCGTGTGGCCGACTACCAAGTTTACAGTAACCATGAATCCATGTGTAACGGCAGCAACTTTACGATGAGTAACTCTTTCGGCAAGCTGTCAGGCCCTACTGGCATCGTAGCCAACCAAGGTGACATCATCTATGTCTATGTTGATGCCAGCCCTAAAACAGGCAGTACGCTCCAAATAGAAGCAGTCAGCACCGCCGGCGTACCCGGAGACCAGCGAACGGGCGAAACGACCAATCTGAAAGCCGGTCTCAATGTATTCATGTACTCTGAACAGAAGATGCTCTACATCTTACATCAAGCAACAGACCCCAAGAAAATGCTTTCAAACTTCCCCGACATAAAGATTCACATTGAAGGCGGTCAACTCAACGGTTACTGGGATGCCACCCGCGGCATGACTAACGCGGACTGGAAGTTACTACAAAAGGATCTACTGAAAGCCAGTCCTGTGCTGAACTTGAAAACTAATCACCTGGTTTTCGCTATGGATGCTAATCTGGTAAAAAAAGCGGAGCCAGACGAAATGGAAGGTTTGATGCGCGTATGGGACAAAATACCAGAAAATGAAGAGAGCTACATGGGTGTGGAAGACTTTGAAGGACGTTACCGTAACGTCTGGAACTGTTTCAGCATCGATTACAACTATATGTTTGCCACCACCTACGGCACCTATTATAACAACAGCACACTGCCCACCATCATGAACTATTACAACATGACCCATATGGGCGAAGGTAACGAAGGCGGAGCCATGTGGGGGCCCAGTCATGAGATGGGACACAACCACCAAGCC
>CAMZHB010000103.1 GCA_947306605.1 uncultured Prevotellaceae bacterium
CGAACAGGAGTGCGCCCACCGTCAGCCACACGTTCCGTTGGACAGACGCCGTCCACAGCATGGTCAGGATGAGCACCACATAGATGCCCACGCCCCACGACAGGGGGGACGGCACGCGGGAAACCACCAGCGAAAAGGCCACGATACACAGCACCGCACAAATCACGCTGACACTCCACATCCGGACCTTGGAGAGAGGCAACCCGGAAAACAGGATCCGCTGCACGAAACAAACGACGAACGCCACATGGGCCAAGGCGAAACTGCCCATCTGCAACAGGAAATTGCCGTACGAGCCGGCCAAGTCGCCCAACGCCGACAGCAGGAAAGCCAGCGCAAGCAAGGGCTGCCGCAGCCAAAACGTGCCCAACGCGAGCCAAGCCACAGGCAAAGCTATCTTGTGAGGCAACGCGACGGGACTGAAATAGAGAGCGACGAGCACAGCAAATCCCGCAGGAATCCAAAACCGGGGGCCGCCCCATAGGTGTCTGCATGTTTCCATATCTCCAGTCTATAATGTTTGTGCCGTCATCATCCGGCGCCACTTCAGGTAGCCCAGCACGGCAATCACCGTATAAAGTCCGTAAAGCAATGCCTTGAAGGGCACGCCCTTGGTAACATACAAATAAGTGCTCACGGCGTCGACCACAACCCAGGCCCACCACTGCTCCACATACTTGTGCGAAAGCATCCACAGGGCCACGATGCTCAGGGCATTCGTGAAGGCGTCGGTCACGGGAATCGTGGAGTTGGTGAAGTTCACCAGCACCAGATAGGTCACGACCCATACGGCAAGAAAGACCGCGGCTACCGGCAGAAGCCATTTCAGGGGGAAATGCACGATGGGCAACTTCCGTTTCACACCATTCCTCTGCCGCTTGCCGAACTTCCAGACCAAATAACCGTAGAGGGCGGCCAGCGTGTAGTAAACCGCCATGCCGGCGTCGCCGTAAAGGCCGTGCGACCAGTAGAGCCACACGTCGAGCGCCGGCATCACAATGCCCACTATCCACAAGGCAATGTGCGCCTTGTACTCCAGCACCAGATAAAGCAGTCCCAGCAGTGTGGTGAAAAGGTCAAGTCCGTGCAGTGTCAGGAATTCCGTCATCGCGCTTTGCTTTTACCAGTTGATGCTCAAATGCACAAGGAAATGGGCCGGAGCTTGGGCGGAATACACGGAATAGCTGTCCCACCAGTCGTCCTGATAGCCCTTCATGCCACCCTTGCCGTCGCTCTTGACAGCCGTGTAGGCCGCGCCAAAACTTTCGTATTTCTCGCCGAAGAGGTTATAGACCGAAACGCCCAAAGTCAGCCCTTTGGCAAAGGGCAGTTTCCCGAACTTATAAGACACGTCGAGATTGCTAACGCAGAAAGCATCAAGCATCAGGCTCACATCCTTTCCGTCCTCCTCGAACGAACGGAGTCCGGTGGCCGTCATGTACTGGTGGTCCACATACTGCGTGTGGAGCGAAGCGGTAAAGCCTTTCCATTTGGCCTTAAACGTATTGTTGAACATCAGGCTGGGCGAAAACGTCAGTGGCGCGCTCTTCACGTTGTAGTATTCACCGGTATCGTCAAGCAAGAATTTCAGGTTTTTTGAGCGGTTGTGGCTCCACGTCACGTTGGCATTCCACTCAAAAACCTTCACCGGTTGCCACACGGCTGCCACTTCCAAACCGCGGCGGTAACTGTCGCCCACGTTGCGGGCTATCATCTCACCGATGGCGTTTTGTTCGCCAGTCAGCACGAACTGGTCCTTGTAGTCCATGTAGTAAAGGTTGGCTTCGGCCATGAAGCGGGGCAACGTCAGGCGGTAGCCCACTTCGTAGTCCGTCAGGTGCTCGGCTTTGGGCAGGTTCACCATGTTGTCCTCGTAGTCATTGCGTGTAGGCTCCTTGCCAGCCAAAGCAACAGAGGCATAGACTGTGTGACGCGGCGAAACGGTCCAGTTCAGGCCGGCCTTGGGGTTGAAGAAATGGAAATGCGTCAACACGTTATAGGGCAACTGCACCTCACCGTCGTACTGGTCGCTGGGTCCCCGCATCCTGTAGTCCACGTAACGGTACTGCAAGTCGGCAAAGGCACTCAGTCCCCGCCAAATGTCGTACGTTGTCTTACCATAGACGTTGAAGTCCTGTTTTTTTCCATTATTATTATAATACGTGTGGTTCAGGCCGCCTTGCTCCACGGGTTTGCGCAGCCAGATGACTTTGCCGATGTGGTCGCCGTCGTACAGGTTCCATCCGCCGCCCAGCGTGGACTGCAGGCGGTTGTTGCGGTAGTTCAGCGAGAACACGGTACCGTAGAAATCGTTGTCCAGTTTCTTCTGGCGCACCAGGTCGCTTTCGTCCACCTGATAATTCAGAATACGGTATTTATAAAGGGTCTGTTCCTTCTTGTACTGCTCATAATAGCCGTCCCCGTGCGTATAGTGGAGCGCCACGTTCAGGTTGAGCCTGTCGTAGAGGCGCTGGTTCCAGAGCAGATGGTAATGCTGCTGCCAGTAATTGTCCGTCTGGTTCTTGTAGAACACCGTGTTGCCCTCGTCGTCCTTGTATTTGCCGCAAGGATTGTAGGTGCGCCCGTACTTTTCCATATCGGCTTTCGTGGCATAGTCCCAGGCGTGATACGTCTTCTCCTTGCCGCTGAATGTGATGAACTTCACCACGGTGCGGTCGCCGAAGTAACCGCCCTGCAGGAAGTAAGACTGCAGGCGTGAGGTGGCACGGTCGATGTAGCCGTCGCTCCCGATGTTCGACAGGCGGCCGCTCAGTCCCCAACGGTCCCTCATCAGTCCCGTGCTGAACGACAGGCTTTCCTTGTGGGTGCCATAGCTGCCTGCCGAGCCGTCGAAGCGCAGGAACGCTTTGCTGCCGATGGGCTCTGTCTCCAGGTTCACCGTTGCTCCGAAGGCTCCGGCCCCGTTGGTCGACGTTCCGATGCCGCGCTGCAGCTGGATGCTGCCCAGGCTCGAGGCCAGGTCGGGCATGTTCACCCAGAACACATTGTTCGACTCGGAATCGTTAATGGGAATGCCGCCCACCGTCACGTTCACACGGGTAGCGTCGGTGCCGCGCACACGCAAACCACTGTAGCCGATGCCCGTGCCGGCATCGCTCGAAGCCAGCACCGACGGCTGCGTCGAGAGCAACGCCGGTATGTCCTTGCCAAAGTTTACCGCCTCCAAATCCGCACGCGTCAGCGTGGCGAACGCCATCGGCGTCTTCTCCGAGGCACGCGTCGAGGTGACCTGAGCCCCCTCCAACTGTTTCACGGTCACGGAATCTCCGCCCGCAGGTTCTCCTGCAAGCGCCGGGACAGCTGTCAACAGACAGCTGCACAAAAAATACACTTTTCTCATGTGATAATAACTAAAAATTGTTTTCTACGCCGGCATTACCCGGTTCAGATACCAAGGGTCTCATCTCAGCCCGCACAACAGATGCGGACACCCCTCAATTTTCAAGTGCAAAGATAGCACTTTTCAAATGAATAATGAACAATTTTGTAAGCAAAATCGCAAGTTTCGCCGTCCAACGTCAGCCGCAGGCTGGTGGGACAACAGGCGAAACGAGTCAATGAACAATTAAAAATGAACAATGCCGCAGGCATGAACGAAGTTCGGGAGCGAAGCGGCAATGAACTCAGAAGCGGCGTTTCAAAATTTTGAGACGCCGTTTCTGCGGCCCAAAGTCCGACTTTTGCACCCCGGAACCGGACCCTTCAGGAGAACTGTCAAAAAACGGGATTTTTTAAATAGAGAGTTGAGTGTTATCATGGACGGCAGGGCCCGCGATTTCGAATTTCTGACGAAATTCTCAATTCTCAACTCTTAATTCTCAATAAAAGTATGTATCTTTGCAGTTTGGAATGGCAGAGAAAACGGAAAAAGCCGGCAAATCGGCAAGCGACAAACTGCTCGACGACGTGTTTCACGTTTTCGAGAATTATCTCCGTATGTGCAAGATGAGGCGCACGCCCGAGCGCTATGCTGTCATCCGGGCCATACACTGCACGCAGGGCATCTTCACGATAGACCAAATTTACAACCGGCTCATCGGGGAGATGAACTTCCACATCAGCCTGGCCACCATCTACAACACGCTGGAGCTGCTGGAAAAGTCGCACCTGGTGCTGCGCCACCAGGCCAACTGGAAGGGCGACCCGCGGCTGGTGCACTACGAGAAGTGCTTCAGCCAGGACATCCGCCACAACTTCGTGTGCAAGGAATGCGGCAACACGTTCCGCTTCACGGACAAGTCGCTCATGGGCGCCATCAACCGCATCAAGCGGTCGGGATTCCGCCCCGAAAGCTACACACTGTTCGTCTACGGCACGTGCTCACGCTGCCACAACCGGCAGGTGAAAGCCGAGAAACAACAAGTCAAAACAACCAGAAAAAAACAATAGAACGAATGAATCCAGGAAAAGTGGATGCCCTGCTGGGCATCGTCTTCGGTGACGAAGGCAAGGGAAAAGTGGTGGACTACTTCACCCCGCAATACGACGTGGTGGCCCGCTTTGCCGGCGGCCCCAACGCCGGCCACACGATTATCTTCGACGGCAAGAAATTCGTGCTCCGCTCCATCCCCTCAGGCATTTTCGACGAAGGCAAAATCAACATCATAGGCAACGGCTGCGTGCTGGCCCCCGACCTGTTCATGGCCGAAGCCAAAGAACTGGAAGCCGCAGGCTATGACCTCAAAAACCGCCTGCACATCAGCATGCGCGCCCAACTCATCCTGCCCACCCACCGCCTGCTCGACAAGGCCTACGAAGCCCTGAAAGGCAAAAACGCCATCGGCACCACGGGCAAGGGCATCGGCCCCACCTACAGCGACAAAGCCGCCCGTGTGGGCCTGCGCGTGGGCGACATCCTCAACGGTTTCGAAGAAAAATATGCCGCGCTCAAAGCCCGCCACCTGCGCACCCTCGAAAGCCTCAACTACACGGACTTCAATCTGACCGACGAAGAAGCCCGCTGGATGGAAGGCGTGGACTACATGCGCCAGTTCCAACTGGTGAACTGCGAAGCCGAACTGAGCCGCTATCTGGACGAAGGCAAGTCGGTACTCGCCGAAGGTGCCCAGGGCACCATGCTCGACCTGGACCACGGCACTTATCCCTACGTCAGTTCCTCAAGCACCACGTGCGGCGGCGTGTGCACCGGCCTCGGCGTCGCCCCCTCACGCATCGGCGACGTGTTCGGAATCTTCAAGGCTTACAGCACTCGCGTGGGCGCCGGACCATTCCCCGTGGAACTCTTTGACGCCACCGGCGACCGCATCCGCGAAATAGGACACGAATACGGCGCCGTGACCGGACGCAACCGAAGGTGCGGATGGCTCGACCTCGTGGCCCTGAAATATGCCGTCGTCATCAACGGCGTGACACAACTCATCATGATGAAAAGCGACGTGCTCGACGAGTTCGCCACCATCAAGGTGTGCACGGCTTACCGGCAGAACGGACAGACCATCACCGACCTGCCCTACGACACCTCCGACTGCGAGCCCGTCTACGAAGAACTGCAGGGCTGGCAGCAGGACCTCACACAAATGAAGTCGGAAAGCGAGTTCCCGCAAGCCCTGAAGGACTATATCCGCTTCATCGAAGACTACATCAAGGTGCCCATTACCATTGTAAGCGTGGGACCCGACCGCCATGCCACCATCGTGAGATAACGTCTCCGGCACAATACAAAACGAAGCGCCCCGCTTGCTCTTTGTGGCAAGCGGGGCGCTTTCCTTCCGACCGACAGCCGGTCTATTTCTGATGCTCGGGACGGAGTAACTCGTAGTCGGTCTTCACCGGAGTGAACGTGGAAGAGTCGGCGTCAACAAACACCGTATTCCAGTCGCTCATGGCACCGTTCCACAGGCCGGGATGCTCAAGCGCTTTCAGTTCACGCCCGTCCTTCGATTTCTGAGAAATGAAGCCCGTCTGCTTATCCACATAACGGCGCAAGTCGAAGCGTTCGCCCTTGTAATTCTTCAGCCCGCACACCAAGTCCACGGGATTGAAGAAAGAACTTCCCAAGAAAATCTTGTCCATTTCCACATCATCGTGGTCTATCTGTGAACTCTCCAGAATCTGCAACTGCAGGCTGCCGTCTTTGCTGTACACTTCGTAAGGACCTCCACCCGGTTCACCGTCGTTGCGTACCATGGCACAGACACGAATGGGACGATTGAACTTATTGACAAGAAAAGCCTTCATTTCCTCATCCGTGGGAATCAAATCGGCTTCGGGCATATGGCAGTCAAAGATGGAAGTAAGGAAACCATACATCTCCTCCAGTTCCGCACGGCTGCATTTTCCCTTTTCCAAGC
>CAMZHB010000104.1 GCA_947306605.1 uncultured Prevotellaceae bacterium
CATCGGTGGGATTGGCCTTGCCGTAGAGCAGCAGGTTGGCCGTGTCGCAGTTGATGAAGCAGTTGCCGGTGCCGATGTCCTTGATGGTGCGGAGCAGCGTGGTGGGCGTTTCCTGACCTGTCTCGAAATAGATGTCCACGCCGCGTTCCTTGGCATATGTGGCCAGGTCTTTCATCACGGCGATGAAGTCTTTGTACTGCTGGCAGCCCGGATCTTCGGGGATGAAGCCGAAGTGAGAATGTAAGGCGGGAATGCCGGCCTTTTGGCAAAAGTCGATGCACTTGCGGTAAACTTCCAGTTTCTTCTCACGTCCTTCGGCGGGGACAAGTCCGATGGTTGACGGTCCCTCGGTGAAGTTCCACACGCAGCGTCCCGGCACGGTCAGCGCGGTGGTTATTTTGATGCCGTACTTTTGGCGTGCCGCGTTGAGTTTGTCAATGGTCTCTTGGGTGTAGTTCTGCGGAAAACTTATCTGGCATGAGGTGAATCCCATCTCATGCAGGTTTTTGAAGGTGGCGTCCACGTCTCCTCCGGCTCCCACGATGCAGCCGATGGTGATGGGCGATGGTTTCTTCTTTGCAATACAGGTCTGCCCTGTGCCGACGATCATCATTGCGATCATCAGGAGAATAAGAGTCTTTTTAATCATAATCATACATTATTACAGGTTTATTTCTTTCGTTGTTTCCGGTTCACTTGATTCGTGTGCTGCAGGCGGCCGAAATCAGGAGGACCAGGAGCGTCCCCAGCAATTGTTTGGTCTTTTTCGGTTTACAGTTGGTAATGGGTATAGACACTACAAAAATACACATTTTTGCCGAATAAACATTTTTTCGGTGTATTTTTCTGCGCACAAAGGTCGGACTTCAAAAATTAGAAACGGCGTCTCGAAATGTTGAGACGCCGCCTTTGTTCTTGTAACCGTACGTTTGCTTCAAATGACGCGGGCCAGCCGCCGCCAGAAATAAAAGGTCAGTATCATGGCCACGCCTATGCCCACTGCCAGCGCCGTGGTCGTGGGGAACAGGTCGGCGCTGTTGGCGTCCTGCCCGAATGCCATCGAAGAAATCACGCTGAACGTGTTGTTGGCCACATGGCAGACGACGGGCAACCACAGGCTGCGCGTGCGTTCGTAGAGCCAGCCGAGGAACAGGCCGAGAATGAATCCGGCAATCATCTGCGGCGGGTTCATGTGGATGAGGCCGAAGAGCAGGGCGCTGATGAAGATGGCTGAATGGCGCCACCGCTCGGAGGCATAGAGGGCTTCCATCACGCCGCGGCGGAAGCAGATTTCCTCCACCACGGGGCCGAGCACGCAGAGCAGGAGTATGCAGACGGGATTCTTCAGCATGGCGCCCAGTTGGCTTTCTATCAGGTCGGGCAGGTCCATCCGTTCCACAAACGGACCGAGCCAGAAGACGATGGCTATCAGTGTGGCGATGCTGAGCGCCACGGCCAGCGGACGCGGACGTTGCCACGCGCCGTGTAGAAAGTTTTGGCCGTTGTTGCTCATCAGGAAGTTCACGATGAACACGACGAGGGGATAGAGCAGCAGGTAGGCGACGGCGAAAGCCCAGGCAAACTGCGGCGTGGTCTGTACGGCCGCCATGTCTTTGCTGCCGGTCCAGGCCATTGTGAAGACCATGGCTGCCGTGGCGAACAACTGTTGCAGCACGAAGAAGATAAGGCAAATGATTAAGGCTTTTTTCATGATTCGGAAGATGTGTTTCGGATGATACTGAGCGCCTGTTCGCGGTCGTCGGTCAGTTGGCGGCGCAGGGCTTCGGGGGAGTCAAAATGGCGTTCTTCGCGCAAACGCCACAGGAATTCGACACGCAGCGTCAAGCCGTACAGGTCGGCGTCGGTGTCGAACAGATGGACTTCGGCCGTGCGTTCGCTGCCTTCGAAGGTGGGACGCGTGCCGATGTAGAGCATGCCGGGGGAATTGGGAGGAGTTGCTTGCACCAGATAACTGCCGTTGGCGGGCAGCATGCAGGGCAGGTCGGCCACGTCGAAATTGGCCGTGGGGAAACCCAGCGAATGGCCGACGTGGTGGCCGTGGATCACCGTGGCCTGGAAACTGTAGGGCCGCCCCAGCAGCCGTTTGGCTTCGTCCACACGACCTTCGGTCAGACTCCGCCGGATGCGCGAGGAACTGACGGGGACGTCGTCGACGAGGAACGGCTCGCCATGCAACACGTCGATGCCGATCTCGCGGCCCATGCGTTCGTAGTCGGCGAAGGTCTCGCCCTGCGGACGCCCGAACCGGTGGTCATAGCCCACCAGCAGGGTGTGCACCTGGTACGTGTCGCGCACCATATCCAGAAATTCACGGGCGGTCATCGAGGCCAGCTGTTTGTTGAAAGGAAGGATGAGGCACTCGTCGGCACCTGCGGCCATCAACAACCTGCGTTTCTCTTCAGTGGTAAGGAGCAGTTCGGGAATGAAACCGCATTGTATGACGGTGCGCGGGTGACGGTCGAAGGTGATGGCCAGTGCTGTCTCGCCGCGCACTTCTGCGGTTTCCTTCAGCTGATGCATCAGGCTGGCGTGGCCCAGATGGACGCCGTCGAAGAAACCCACGGCGGCACAATAGCGTTTGCCAGTGTCGGGTTGAAGCCTGTCAGGACTATTCATGTCGGCGTGTGAAGAGACGCGTTATTTCACCGGTCCACAGCGTCAGCGACGTCAGTCCGATGATGACGAGCCACAGGACGGGGCTCATCGGCACGGTGCGGAAGACGGTGCCGCCGAAAGTGACAATCAGTATCTGGCCCACAAGTATGATGCCCAGCACTACCAGCAGTCCGCGGCAACGGCCCAGTCCGCTGAAGGCCGAGCGCCCACTCTGCCATGCCTTGGCGTTAAAGAGGTTCCAGAACTGGAGCATGACGAAGACGGTGAAGATGATGGTGAGCTGCAGCGGTGTGGCGTGGGTGTCGGTGAGAGCCCACGGGGTGTCGAAGGCCATGGTCAGCCAGAGCATCACCACTGAGAAGAGCAGGGTGGAGAGGAACACGTTGCGCGTCACGCTGCGGTTGATGATGAAGTCGGTCTGTCGCCGCGGCTTCTCGGTCATCACGGCTGGTGTGGGCGGAATGGTGGAGAGGGCCAGCGAGGCGAAGGTGTCGATGATGAGGTTTATCCAGAGTATTTGGGTTACCGTCAGTGGCATTTCCACGCCCACGATGGCTCCCGCCAGTGTGATGAACAGGGCGGTGAGGCTGATGGTCAGTTGGAACCCGATGAAGCGTTGGATGTTCTTGTAGAGGCTGCGTCCCCACATGACGGCGGTGGCTATGGAGCCGAAACTGTCGTCGATGAGGGTGATGTCGCTGGCTTCTTTGGCCACGGCCGAGCCGCTGCCCATGGAGAGTCCCACGTGGGCGAAGTTGAGGGCCGGGGCGTCGTTGGTGCCGTCGCCGGTGACGGCCACCACTTCGCCGCTCTTCTGCAGTAGCTGCACCATGCGCTGTTTGTCGGCGGGCCGGGCGCGGCTCATCACCTTGATTTGTCCCACGCGCTGCAGGGCTTCCTCATCGCTCAGGGCGGCGAAGGCTGCGCCGGTGATGTGGCTTTCGTCGCCGTCGCTGTCGGTCACCAGGCCGATGCGCCGGGCTATTTCGAGCGTGGTGCCCGAGGAGTCGCCGGTAATGATCTTGACTTGTATGCCGGCGTCCAGGCAGCGTTTCACAGCTTCGGGCACTTCCTCGCGCACGGGGTCGGTGATGGCACACAGGCCCACCAGGGTCAGTCCGCCGCTTTCGGCCAGGGCCTGGCAGTCGTTGCCGTCGGCTTCGGTGACTTCCTTATAGGCGAAAGCCAGGGTGCGCATGGCCGAGGTCTGGAATTTCGACAGCAGGGCGCCGGTTTCTTCGCTTTGGGTACTGTCGGTCTTGCAGAGAGCCAGCACCACCTCGGGCGCGCCTTTCACGTGGAGCACGCGGCGGCCCGTGACGGCCGATTCGACCAGCGAGGCCATGTATTTGCGTTCGGTCGAGAACGAGAGTTGGCTCACCAGGGGCACGGCGGTGCGGATGGGCAGGTATTCGTGTCCCATGCGGCGCAGGTGTCGCAGCAGGGCGCATTCCGTCGGGTTGCCCAGTCCGGTTTCGGCGTCGTCGTTGCCGAGGTGTGCCGTGGCGTTGGTGGCGATGTTTTCAATGAGCAGGGGGGCGTCGGCTTCGTCGTGATGCAGTTCCGACACCGTCATGCGGTTTTGTGTCAGGGTACCCGTCTGGTCGGTGCACACCACGGTGATGGCGCCCATCGTTTCGCAGGCATGCATGCGCCGTACCAGATTGTTCGTCTTGAGCATGCGCCGCATGTTGAGCGCCAGGCTCAGCGTCACGGCCATGGGCAGGCCTTCGGGCACGGCCATCACGATGAGGGTGACGGCGAGCATGAAGTTTTTCAGGACAATTTGCACGGCCCCTAGGGTCAGGTTCTCCGTGGCTTCGTGGAACGCGGTGAAGTGGGTGATGAGCCCGTGCACGCTGCCGATGACGAAGACGGCCAGCGACACGATGATGGCCCATTTGTTGATGATGCGGGCCAGCCGCTTCAGTTGGGCGTTGAGCGGTGTCACCACCTGGGTGTCGGCGGCGGCTTGCTGGGCCACGCGGCCTATCTCCGTGGCGTCGCCCACGCTGTCCACGCGCATCACGCCGTGGCCGTCGAGCACCATGCTCGAGCGCAGCAGGCGGTTGCCCGGAAACGTGGTTTCGGCGTTGAGCCGCGTGGGGTCGGCCGACTTCGGGCACGACATCTCTCCCGTCAGCGACGACTCGTCAACAATCAGGTTCACCGAGTCCAGCAGTTCGCCGTCGGCGGGCACTTCCTCGCCCTGGTCCACCAATACCACGTCTCCCACGACGATTTCGCTGCGCGATATCCGCACCACCTGGCCGTCGCGCACCACCATTGCCGTCTCCTCGCGGCCCATGCGGCTCAAGGCCTCGAAACGGCGCTGCGCGTCGTACTCGAAGTAGAAACCGATGCTCGTGGCCAGGATAATGGCCAGCACGATGCCGATAGTCTCCACGAACTGGCCGTTCACCAGTCCGATGACCAGCGACAGGGCGGCGGCCAACAGCAGGATGCGGATGATGGGGTCGCGGAATTTGTCAAAATACAGTTTCCACACCGAAGGGCGTTTCGGCGGCGTGAGCACATTGACGCCATGCGCTTTGCGCGCTGCTTCGACAGCAGCCGGCGTCAGGCCCGATTTCAGGTAATCCTTTGTATGCGATGCCATGGTTATTTCGTTTTCTGATGCAAAAATACAAATAAATGAGTAGGAAAGCCCCTTTTCTGTTTTGAAAAACGCGGAAAAACCGAAACTTCGCCGCCCGGTTTTAACATCGCCGCCCGGCCACGCCCCGTTTCGGACATTAAAAGCGGCGTCTCAAACTTCCGAAACGCCGTTTCTGCACCCCGAAACGCCGCCTTTGTCCAGCCACATCCAAACCCCGTCGTAAAACAACCGTTTGCTGAAGTGCTGAAACCTGACCGCCGACGCCTTCGCGAAGGTGTCAAAATCGCAACGAAATACAAAAATAGTGGTCCGGCATAACACCGGACCACACTCCCAAAAACAAAAAACAATGGTCTCGCGCCCGCGTCCGAAACGCCGGGCACGTCACCGTTACGCGGTTAATAAGTCATTACAGCGGGCAAAGCCTTGGCCTGTTCCACCATCTTCACCACTTCTTTCAAAGCGGGCACACGGCGAACCAGATGCTTCTGGGCATTCACCTCTTCCAACTTGGCCTGCAGGTTCTCGGGAACGCGGTGTTTCAGTTCCTTCACCGTGTCCACACCGCTGGCCTCGAGCAATTCGGAGAACTGGGGACCAACGCCCTTGATGCGGAACAAATCGGCATGGTTTGTCCACTTCAGAATCAAACCGTCGGCAATGCCCGTCTCCTCAGCCAAAGCCTTGCGGCCGGCAGGAGTGGCACCCTTGGCGAGCAACTGGTCAACCTTTTCAATACCCGCAGCCACAAGCTTGGCTGCATACACATCACCGACACCTTCGATGTCAATAATCTTATAAGCCATAATAAACAAATTTAAAGTTTTACGCCTCAAAGTTAACGCAAATAATTAAAACACCAAAATTTCAAACGAAAAAATTCTTCCGCGCCGCGCCAACCCCCCAATTCCAACCCCCCACGCACAAAACCCGCCGCAAAATTTGCCCGAACAAAAAAAATACACTACTTTTGCATCGGTTTCTGAGACAGTAC
>CAMZHB010000105.1 GCA_947306605.1 uncultured Prevotellaceae bacterium
CACTACGCTGCCCCGATGCACGCACGGTCACCGGGGCAGCACAAAATAACCACAACACTAACCTGAAAACATGCCGAAACTATGAATATTCCTTTTCTTTTAAAAATCATACTACAAATACTCCAGCTGCTGCTTGGCTCGGGCCTCTTCAACGACGACCAACAGCAAACACTCAGCAGCTTGCTCGACGACGTGCAAAAGGTTAAACGCAAGTAACACCATGGCCAACGTGGAACACTACCTGCCGTTCCTCCTCAAGTGGGAAGGCGGCTACACCGACGACCCGTCGGACCACGGCGGCGCCACCAACCGGGGCGTAACCCTGGCAACCTACCGCCGGCTGCATCCGCTGGCCACGAAAGACCAGTTGCAACAGATGACAGACGACGAATGGAAGTACATCGTGGAACGTTTCTACTGGGGACGCTGCGAAGCCAACGCCATCCGGAACCAAAGCGTGGCAGAAATGCTGGTGGACTGGACCTGGCTCTCTGGACCGCAGGCTATCCGTTTCGCCCAAACACTGCTACACGTGGTGCCCGACGGGCAGGTGGGAAGCATTACCCTGCAAGCCATCAACGCAATCAATGTCCCCGAACTGTTTGAACGGCTCCGGATAGCCCGACTGCGCCACTTCCAGCGCATCGTGCAACGGCACCCGTCGCAGGGCCGCTTCATCAATGGTTGGCGCAAACGGGTGAACAGCATGGTGTTTGAAGCATGAAAAAGGAAAGGCCCAAGCCCTTCCTTTCAAAAAAGACAAAAAGAAAACCTGTAGGTCTGAGACCTGCAGGTTTCAATCTCTCTAAGTAGTTAAGTACTGATTATTCAGCAACAACTTCTTCAGCTACTTCTTCAACAGCAGCAGCAGCGCTGTCAACAACAGCAGCAGCAGAGTCAACAACTTCAGCGGCGCTATCAACAACGGCCTCTACAGAATCAACAGCTTCGGTAGCAGCGGTCTTGTTACCATCGCAAGAAGCAAAGCTGAAAGCAGCTACAGCTACAAGTACAAAAAACAACTTTTTCATTTTTCTACTTTTTAAATTTGTAAAACAATCAATTGCTTATAAAACCGGTGCAAAGTTACGCACTTTTTCAATACCGCATCAAAAAAAACAAGAAAAAAATCGCCGTTTTTTTGTAACTTTTTCGTTCGTATTAATTATCAGCGCCTTACAAATACACTTTTTTCGTCGTAATTTGCCCACATCAGTGCATTTTGCTAACTTTGCAGTGCAAAATTGATATATTTGAAACAGAAACATGGAGACCATCCTGCAAAATAAAACGGCAACTTACCTCACGCTTGGATGCAAGCTCAACTTTGCCGAGACATCGGCCTTGGGTGACCGACTGACCGAAGCCGGTGTGCGGCGTGCCAAAGAAAGCGAGGTGGCCGATATCTGCATCATAAACACTTGTTCCGTCACGGAAACGAGCGATCACAAATGCCGTCAGGCCATCCACCGCATGATACGCCAGCATCCCGGAGCCTTTGTTGTGGTTACCGGATGCTATGCCCAACTGTCGGCTCAGGTCATTGCACAGATGGACGGCGTGGACTTGGTGCTGGGAATCGAGCAGAAAGGCGATATCCTTAAATATATTGTGGAACGGTGGCCACTGCACGAAGCTCAGCACGACAGCAATTGTGCCAAATCCCTGCACGAAACCATCGCTGTTCCGCTGAAAGACATCCGCACCTTTGTCCCCTCGTGCTCCCGCGGCGAACGTACACGTTATTTCTTGAAGGTACAGGACGGCTGTAACTATTTCTGCACCTACTGCACCATTCCTTATGCCCGAGGCCGCAGTCGTAACGGCAGCATCGCCGATCTAGTGCGGCAAGCCGAGCATGCTGTCGAACTGGGTGGGCAGGAAATTGTCATCACGGGAGTGAATATCGGAGACTTCGGCCATTCGACGGGCGAAACATTCTTCGATCTGGTGCAGGCTCTCGACCGTGTGGAAGGCATCAGCCGTTACCGCATTTCGAGCATTGAGCCCAATCTGCTGACGGAAGAAATCATTGACTTCTGCGCCCAGAGCCGTGCTTTCATGCCTCACTTCCACATTCCTTTGCAAAGCGGCAGCGACGACGTGCTCCGTCTGATGCACCGGCGCTACGACACGGCATTCTTCCGTGGACGCATTGACTATATTAAAAAGGTCTTGCCGGATGCTTTCATCGGCGTGGACGTCATTGTTGGCACCCGGGGCGAGACGGACGAGTTTTTTGAAGACGCCTACCGTTTCTGTTCGGAAATCGACGTGTCGCAATTCCATGTATTCAGTTACTCCGAACGGCCCGGAACGGCAGCCCTGCGCATTCCGCACAAGGTAAGCGAGGCCACCAAGCATGAACGCAGCCAACGACTCATTGCGCTCTCAGAGAAAAAGCACCGTGCATTTTATGAGAAGCACATCGGTACCGTGCACCCGGCTCTTATGGAGCACACCCACCACGACAAGACCGTGAGAGGTTTTACCGACAACTACATCCGTGTAGAACTGCCACAGACAGGCGGTACGTCCACCGACAACCGCATCATTCCCGTACGTCTCGGGGCATTCAACGCCGACAATTCAGCGCTGACTGCCATTATAACAGAACAAAACATTGAGAAACATGAGTAATGAAATGAATAAAATCTCTGTTGTTATACTCAACTGGAACGGAGCCGACATGATGCGCCGCTTCCTGCCCTCCGTGATTGAACATTCCCCCGAAACCGACATCGTGGTGGCCGACAACGGCTCGACCGACGAATCACTCCAGATGTTGGCCTCAGAATTTCCTCAAATCAAAGTCATCGCCTTCGATAAGAATTATGGTTTTGCCGAGGGTTATAACCGCGCATTGGAGCAAATCGACACACCGTATACCATCCTGCTCAACAACGATGTGGAAGTGACGCCCGACTGGCTGCAACCGCTCCTGACGTTCATGGACAGTCACCCTGAGGCTGCGGCCTGCCAGCCCAAACTGCTCAACGAACAACGACGCGACCACTTCGAATATGCCGGAGCCTGCGGCGGATTCATCGACTGGCTGGGGTATCCCTATTGCCGGGGACGTGTCTTCAGCGTTGTGGAAAAAGACAACGGGCAATACGACGAGCCACTCCCCGTCTTTTGGGCCACAGGTGCAGCACTGCTTGTCCGCACCGCACTCTACAAAGAAGTCGGTGGCCTTGACACCCGATTCTTCGCCCATCAGGAAGAAATCGACTTGTGTTGGCGTCTCAGGAGCCGAGGACACCAGATTTGGTGTATTCCACAGAGCAAAGTCTATCATGTGGGCGGCGCTACGCTTAACCAAAGCAATCCGCGGAAAACGTTCCTCAACTTCCGCAACAACCTGCTCATGCTCTATAAGAACCTACCCCAAGGTGAACTGCAGTACGTCCTCATGTGGCGTTACGTCCTGGACTATCTGGCCGCATTGCAGATGATTTTGGGAGGCAGAGCCGACGAAGCCAAGGCCGTACGCCAGGCCCGGCGCGAGTTTACCCGCACCTGCAACCAGTTCGACGCCGACCGTCAACGCAACATCCATGCCACGACCGTCGAGACCATTCCCGAAATCCGCAGCAGCAGTCTGCTCTGGGCTTTTTATATACTGCGGAGACGCAAATACAGCCAGTTATGACACAGAAACTTTCCCCCGCCCTTTATCTCATTCCCTGCACATTGGGCGACACGCCCGTCGAACAAGTGCTGCCGGCATACAACCGTGACATCATCCTCCGGTTGCGCCATTTCATCGTTGAAGAAGTGCGCACGGCCCGCCGCTTCCTCAAAGCCGTGGACAAGGGCATCGACATCGACCAACTCACGTTCTGTCCCATGGGCAAGCACGCCGACCCGGCGCTGTTCCGCACCTATCTGCAACCACTCGTCAACGGCGAGCCCATAGGCGTCATCAGCGAAGCCGGATGTCCCGCCGTGGCCGACCCGGGAGCCGACCTCGTCGCGTTGGCACAGACACTGCATCTCCGGGTCGTACCCCTCGTCGGTCCCTCGTCACTCTTGCTCGCCGTCATGGCCTCGGGCATGAATGGCCAAAGCTTTGCTTTCAATGGCTATCTTCCCATCGGCAACGGTCCCCGCACTGCAGCCATCAAGCGTCTCGAAGCCCGCGCCTGGTCCGAAAACCAGACACAACTCTTCATCGAGACCCCCTACCGCAACGCCCAACTGCACGCCGAGCTGCTCCAGACCTTACGGCCCGACACACGCCTCTGCGTAGCTGCGGGACTCACCACCGCAGACGAATGGATTTGCACACTCTGCGTCGCCCAATGGAAGAAAAAACCGTTGCCCGACCTTCGCAAGATTCCTGCCATTTTCCTAATCCATCGCAAATAAATTATTAGGTACAGTTTCACGGCTGTACCTTTTTTCATATCCTCCCCATAGTTCTGCAACACAAGGCGGCGTCACAAAATTTTGAGGCGCCGCTTCTAATTTTTGAAGTCCGACCTTTGTCGTTTGCGTAATTTGTAAAAATTGCGTAAATTTGCACCTAAATATCACAGAGGCTATGACCGACAGAAAAGTGAGGGTGCGTTTCGCACCGAGTCCCACGGGACCCCTTCATATAGGCGGTGTGCGCACCGCGCTCTACAACTATCTTTTCGCCCGCCACCACGGCGGCCAACTGGTGCTCCGCATCGAGGACACCGACTCCAGCCGTTTCGTTCCCGGAGCCGAGGACTACATCGTGGAAAGTTTCCGCTGGCTCAACATCGCCTTCGACGAGGGCGTGGGCATCGGAGGCGACCACGGGCCTTACCGTCAATCGGAACGCCGCGATATCTACAAGACCTACGTACGCCAGTTGCTCGACGCCGGACGGGCCTACTATGCCTTCGACACGCCTGAAGAACTGGCCCGCAAACGCGAGGAAACGCCCAATTTCCAATACGACGCCACCACACGCAGCCAAATGCGCAATTCGCTGACCCTTCCCGCCGAGGAAGTGAAGCGGCTCATCGACAGCAGCACGCAATATGTGGTGCGCTTCAAAATAGAACCCAACGAAGACGTGCACGTGAACGACATCATCCGCGGCGACGTCAAAATCAATTCGTCCATACTCGACGACAAGGTGCTCTACAAGAGCGCCGACCAGTTGCCCACTTACCATCTGGCGAACATCGTGGACGACCACCTGATGGAAATCACCCACGTCATCCGTGGCGAGGAATGGCTGCCCAGCGCGCCGCTCCACGTGTTGCTCTACCGCGCCCTGGGATGGGGAGACACCATGCCGCAGTTCGCCCACCTGCCCCTGTTGCTCAAACCCGACGGCAAGGGCAAACTGTCGAAACGCGACGGCGACCGTCTGGGCTTCCCCGTATTCCCGCTGGAATGGCACGACCCGAAGTCGGGCGAAGTGAGCTCAGGCTACCGCGAACAGGGTTACTTCCCCGAAGCCGTGGTCAATTTCCTGGCCTTGCTCGGATGGAACCCCGGTACGGAACAGGAACTGTTTACCCTGGACGAACTGGTGCAGCAATTCGACCTGGGCAAATGCTCCAAGGCCGGTGCCAAGTTCGACTACGTGAAGGGCACGTGGTTCAATCACGAATACATCCTCATGAAAGACAACAGCGAAATAGCCCCCGAGTTTGACCGTATTCTCAAAGCCAACGGCATAGACGCGCCGATGGAACGGGTGGAGAAAGTGGTCAGCCTGATGAAAAACCGCGTCAATTTCGTACATGAGCTTTGGCCCCTGTGCCGCTTCTTCTTCGTAGCCCCCGAGACCTACGACGAGAAAACCGTAAAGAAACGCTGGAAGGAAGACTCGGCCCAGACAATGCAAGCCCTGCGCGACCTGTTGGCCGGCCTCGATGACTTCAGCCTGGAGAACCAGGAAGCCGCGGTAATGAAATGGATTGAGGACAACCAACTGCACACGGGCAACGTGATGAACGCCTTCCGCCTGACACTGGTGGGCGAAGGCATCGGACCTCATATGTTCGACATCTCCGCTTTCTTAGGCAAGGAGGAGACCCTGCGCCGCATGAACCGCGCCATTGAGAAACTGAAATAGCAGTTACAGATATCCTCCAGTCCCAACTCACAATTTCCAACCCCGTGTATTCCCTCGCCATATACATCTATATGTTTTGTGTCAACGTGGTGGCCATCTTCAACAAGAAGGCCCGGCTGCTCATGATAGGACACAGCAAAAC
>CAMZHB010000106.1 GCA_947306605.1 uncultured Prevotellaceae bacterium
GTCGCCTGGAGGGCGTATCTGTGAAGCTGACAACGATAGCTAGGGGTGTTTCAGTGGGAGATGCCTTGGAATATGCCGATGAAGTGACGTTGGGACGCTCAATTGTGAACCGCGTTCCTTTTAATAATTAACAAGTATGTCGAAGAAAATGATTCGTTTGTTTTATATAGTTCTTTGGATTGTCAGTATCGGGAGTATGCTGTGGATTGTGTGTGGCAGTTACTCCGCTATTGTTGACGAAAAAACGGCATATGTGATGAATTTGGTGGGTGTTGTCATCACTTTGCTTGGAGTGTATGCAAGCGTCAAATGGTTTGATGGTCGCGAAGTAAAGCGGTTGCTGCTCTTGACGGTACTTATAGTGATGAATGTGTTTTTTTATCGTTTGACAATGGAGACATCGTTCGTTTATTGTCTGGCTATCGCTATAGTAGCTTCGTTATTGTGTTTTCCTAAAACAAGAAAGCAATAGGTATGCCTGAGGTTTCAATCATCATAGTGAACTATAATGTAAAATACTACCTGGAACAGTGTTTGCATTCTATTCTTACTTCAGCCGAAGGGATAGATTATGAAGTTTATGTCGTAGATAATGCCTCTTCTGACGGGAGTGTCGCTTACATAAAGAGGAGATTCTCACAAAAGATGTTCCCTCAAATTCATGTGATATCAAACCGTGTAAATCTTGGATTTGGCAGAGCCAATAATTTAGCCCTTCAAAAGTGCTCGGGAAAGTATGTGCTGTTTTTAAACCCGGATACAATTTTAACGGAAAAGACCTTGAAGGACTATTTAGCCTTTTATGAGAATCATGATAATGCAGGTGCGGTCGGCGTAAGAATGCTTCATAAGGACGGAACCTTTGCATTGGAGTCACGACGTGGCTTACCGACTCCATTTACTTCTTTCTGTAAATTGGCAGGCCTGACTCGTTTGTTCCCGAAGTCCCGTTTATTTGGGCGTTACTACTTGCAATATCTTGATGATAAGGACATATGTGAGATTCAGGTTGTTTCAGGGGCTTGTATGATGGTTCCCCGCTCTGTTATAGAGAAGACAGGCGGCTTTGACAAGCAGTTTTTCATGTACGGCGAGGACATAGACTTGTCATATCGCATCATGCAAGCCGGTTTCTCAAACTATTATATCCCCACACCCATCTTGCATTACAAAGGAGAGAGCACGGAGAAAAGTTCGTTCCGTTATGTGCATGTTTTCTACGATGCGATGTTGCTGTTCTTTAACAAACATTTCAAGAGATCGTACATGCTTCTTTCTATTCCCGTACGTCTTGCCATTTATGTGATAGCTTTGCATTCGTTATTGTTGAAAAAGGCGGAGACATGGCGGACATGGCTCAAACCAGCCGGGAGTAACAATGCCAATTATTTGTTTATAGGAAAATTATCTCATTTTTCGATAATGAAGAAGTTGGCTTCGCAGTGGTCTTTGTCCGTAGATTATAAAGCCGGAGACTGTGTTTCTCTTCCTCAAGGCCATAATACGGAGGGCATAGACAAGAATAAGTATCAGTGTATCATATATGACGATGAAGCATACCCGATGTCGGAGATTTTATCTAACTTTGAAAATTCACGACAAGGCGAAATCGGCATGTTTTATCCGAAGAAAAAGATAATAATTACGAATGACAAAATTTTTGAGTTATGATAATGACGAGTTTGCTTTCTGGTGAGCGTGTTACACTTCGTGCAATGGAGCCCGAAGACCTTGAAGTTTTATACACCTTGGAGAATGACACCAAGACGTGGGACATAAGTTCAGTGAATGTACCTTATTCCCGTTATTTGCTCAAACAATTTATCGCCAAAGGTTCTCATGACATTTATTCAGATGGACAACTTCGTCTTATGGTTGAATCTATTGAAGAGGGAACCATAGTTGGCATGGTTGATCTGGTAGATTTTAATCCGCGGCATTTACGTGCAGAAGTAGGTATTGTACTTGCCAGAGACTACAGGAATCTTGGCTATGGCTCAGAATCGTTGAAGTTGATAGAAGAATACGCTTTCAATTTTCTGCATTTGCACCAGTTGTATGCATATGTTAGTTGTCGCAATGAAGCTTCTATAAGGCTTTTTGAAAAAGCAGGCTATGAGAATACATGTACCCTCAAGGATTGGCTATATTTGGGACAGGACTTTGAAGACACGAAGTTGTTTCAAAAAAATCTTTCAAAATAATTTCTGAAAAATTTGGAGGAGAAATAAAAACTTAATAACTTTGCACCGCGTTTGAGAAAGAGCGCGACAAATGGTGCGTTAGTTCAGCCTGGTTAGAATGCCTGCCTGTCACGCAGGAGGTCACGGGTTCGAGTCCCGTACGCACCGCAAGGGAGATTCAGCTGGAATCTCCCTTTTTTTAGTTGTTGTCTCGTAAGGCTGATTTTACAGATGAAAAACTGTGTGTTGTGAGTCCTGTTGGCGACATGACTTTTCCTATGTGGGAGATGGCGCAGACAACAAGGCACATAAGTTTTTTTATGTCCTTTGTAATCTGAAGCAAGTGGCTCTTGCTTTCTTATGACATGCATTGCCGATGAGTCGTGCCTGAATAAGTGGTTTATGAATTGTGCATTGTTTATTCTATAACCGTCCTGGCCGGTAGAATAAGAAAAATGCGTTTTCCCTTCTATGATTATCTGTTTCTTTGTAAATTTGTAATCAAATATTCGCAGATGAAAAAGTTCGTGCGTGACATGCTTGTTTCGGACAAGGTGAAGCTTAATGATAATCATGTGCTGATTACATTGACGAATGTCCCGGGTGGCGATGTGCTTCCCGAAATGGTTCCAGGCCAATTCGTACAAGTGCTGGTCGAAGGTTCACCCGATACGTTCTTACGCCGTCCTATCTCTATCAATGATGTGGACTATGAAAAGCAGGAACTTTCTCTGCTGATCCAAAGAAAGGGAAGGGGACGGAATGTTTGATGTCGTTGTCTGCAGGCGATAAATTGAATTTGGTATTCCCTTTAGGCGGTCGCGGATTTACCTTTCCCGCCGCTGATGAACGGATATTGCTCGTCGGAGGCGGCGTTGGCGTGGCCCCATTACTGTTCTTCGGGCGTGAATTGAGGAGACGCGGAGCGGTGCCTACGTTTTTGTTGGGCGCAAAAAGTGCAGACATGTTGCTTGAACGGGGCAAGTTTGAAGCTATAGGGAATGTGTACATTACAACAGAGGACGGGTCTGCCGGCGAAATGGGCTTCGTCACTCAGCATAGCCTTTTTGAAAAAGAGACATTCCAACGTATGGCCGTGTGTGGCCCGGCTCCGATGATGAAAGCCGTAGCTGGTGTGGCTCAAAAGCATGGCATTGAATGCGAAGTCTCATTGGAAAATATGATGGCTTGTGGTGTCGGAGCTTGTCTTTGTTGTGTGGAAAAAACCACGCGGGGTAATGTGTGTGTATGCCAAGATGGTCCGGTCTTTAACATAAATGAACTGACATGGCTGAATTGAAGGTGAACATAGGTGGCTTATGGCTGAAAAATCCAGTGATGACAGCTTCGGGCACATTCGGTTACGGATTGGAATTTGCCGATTTTGTCAACTTGAATAATTTAGGTGGTATTATTGTAAAGGGAACTACGCTTGACCCACGTGAAGGTAATAATTACCCTCGCATGGTTGAGACGGCGCAAGGCATGTTAAATTGTGTAGGTCTTCAAAATAAAGGCGTGGATTACTTTTGTACGCAAATCTATCCTAAGATTAAAGACCTCGACACGCGGGTTATTGTCAACGTGGCAGGAAATAGTCCGGAGAATTATGCTGAATGTGCCGCCCGTATTGATGAATTGGAAAAGATTCCCGCAATTGAACTCAACATATCTTGTCCTAATGTGCGCGAAGGCGGAATGGCTTTTGGCGTTACTTGCTCTGGTGCCGCGTCAGTCGTTAAAGCTGTGCGAAAAGTCTATCGAAAAACGCTCATAGTTAAACTCTCGCCGAACGTAACCGACATTACGGAAATCGCTCGTTGTGTTGAGGCAGAGGGAGCCGACAGTGTATCGCTTATAAATACACTTATGGGAATGGCAATCGATGTTGAGCGCAGGCGTCCCGTATTGAGTATTGCCACTGGGGGACTTTCTGGCCCGGCAGTGAAGCCTGTGGCTTTGCGAATGGTTTGGCAGGTAGCCAAAGCTGTACATATTCCGGTTATTGGCCTGGGTGGGATAATGAATGCCAAAGATGCGATTGAGTTTCTCATGGCCGGTGCTTCTGCTGTTGAGATTGGTACGGCCAATTTCATAAATCCGAAAGTTTCAGAAGAAGTTGTTGACGGCATTAAGGCTTGGTTGGATGACCATGGTTGTGATTCTGTAAACGACATTGTGGGTGTGTTGGACAATTAAAAACATTGCTATTAACATATTTAATTTGAATCGTATGAAAGAACTTAAAGGAACAAAAACAGAAAAGAATCTTCAGGCTGCATTTGCTGGAGAATCTCAGGCACGCAACAAGTATTCGTACTATGCCAGTCAAGCGAAAAAGGATGGCTATCAACAAATCGCGGCAATCTTTGATGAAACTGCCGATAATGAAAAAGAGCATGCCAAAATGTGGTTTAAGCTGCTCCATGGCGGGAAAATTCCCACGACAACGGTAAATTTGAAAGACGCAGCCGATGGTGAGAACTACGAGTGGACAGATATGTACGAGCAATTTGCAAATGAGGCCGAGGAAGAGGGCTTTGTTGAAATCGCAGAGAAGTTTCGCTTGGTCGGTGCTGTAGAAAAAGAGCACGAGGAGCGTTATCGCAAATTGTTGAAGAATATTGAGGAGAAGGTTGTCTTTTCAAAGTCGGGCGATGCCATTTGGCAGTGCCGCAACTGCGGACATATTTGCATCGGCAAGGTAGCTCCTGAGGTTTGTCCCGTATGTGATCATCCGCAGAGCTTCTTTCAAGTCAAGCCAGAGAATTATTAATTAGCATAAATCAGACACACGCGGCAGCCAAATGGTTGCCGCGTGTGCTTTTCCCGAGTCGCGATTTCGGTTAATTGATATTGAAGATTAAAGTCGTGGCTCCGATGGTGATAATTGCGCCATCCTCCATGTTAATCCTGTCTTGGTCCTGAAGTATTCGGTCTTGATAGAACGTACCAGTGGTACTCGGCGCATCTCTTAGGATATAACGCAGTCTGCCGGCCTTGTCGGGCGCAACATTTACGATACAATGGGTCGTATCTATGCTTGGATCGCTTGTAATTATTGGATGGGTGGCGTTCGTGCCTTTTACATATCGCCCGATGATGTTTTCTCCAGGAATCAAGTTTAATTCCTGGCGTTCATGAAACGTGTTTGCCACGACTATAAATTTAGCCGGTGATTCTATTGACTGCTGTTGTGTCTCTGATGTCTTGCTTCGTACACGGAATTGCTTTTTGCAGGCAGGGCATGTGAAAATCAGCACACGTCCTTCGGGATATGCTTGCTCGTTAAATGTGATGTATGCACCACACTTGGGACATGAGACACGCTTCATCAGGTTTTGAGGGAATGTTAGGGGATAATTCTAAGAATCCATGCCTCTGAAAACTCCGCATGTGCCCTTAGCCTGCGAAGAGCTTGGTATGCGCTCGTTTCAGTGTCGTATTTGCTGTAGATGACACGGCTCATATGTTTGTCCATGATATAACAGGCCTCTTTCAAACCGGCTTTATTTAATTGTCCGATAAATGTCTGGGCGTTGTTCTTCTTGATAGCGCTGGCTAAAACGATGGTGTAGTATGGCGTGTCGGACACAACTTCCTGTTGTGGCGCTTCTTTTTTCACCGCAGTTGTATTCACGGCTATCTGTTTCGGCGTTGCTGCCGGTTTGTAGGTTAATGGGATGTTATATATAAAAGGACTGGAAGCCGTAAGTCCCTGTTCTTTGTTTTGAGTGTCGATAACAGGTGAAGAGAACGTGAGAAATGAGACGACAGCCACAATGGCGGCGGCTGCATAATGGGTAAACGTCTTGTTCAGTCTGATAACGTAGTAATTCTTGTTCTTTCCGGTTTGATGTGTGTGCTGTTTCGAGAAAATGGAATCCTCGATTGGTGATGCCGTTTCCTCTTTTTTCATGACATATTCGCTTTGTTGGAACGACTCAAGGCCATATAGTTCCGGCGATGCCACACCTGAAATGTGATTAGGTGAATATACCAGTCTGTTACTCCCCTC
>CAMZHB010000107.1 GCA_947306605.1 uncultured Prevotellaceae bacterium
TATGCCGTCGGGGTAACTGGGGTTTACGTTGATGATGTTGAAACCGTTGGTCAGCGTGTAGTTGGAAGACGTGGGATAGTTGTCTTCGGGCACTGTCCAAGTGTATACGGTCAACTGGACGCGCACGCCTTGGGGAATGCCTGTCACGGCAATGCCTATGCGACCCGAGGGCAGCATGATGCCGGTGGCGTTTTGCGTGTAGTCGTAGGGACGGTGGAAACGCTCTTCCTGCAGCACGGCGGGGCTGAGGAAACTGTGGTAGGTGGCCACGCGGTAGTTGAAGTCGTAGGTGCCGTTGAAGATCTGCTGGGCGAGGCCGTGGGCGTAGATGTTCTTCACGGTGTCGATGTCGGCCTGCGTGACGCCATCGCGCAATGCGGTGAGGAGGGAGTCTCTGAAGATTCCGAAGTCTTTGTAGCCGCTCGAAACGGTTTGTACGGACTGGTCGCGCTCTTGCGTGACGGTGAAGGTGCGGCTTATGTCTTTGGCGGCGAATGTCACCTCGCCGGTGCGCGGCTCGTTCACGGTGTTACGGCTTACTTTCACTACGACTTTGCCGTCTTTGCGGGTCACTTTCAGCCAGTCGGCCGAGGTGGTCACGTCGTAGTCCACGTTGGCTTTCACGCTGATGAAGAAAGTTTGGGAAAGGTAGCTTACGTTGTGCGACTTGGCTGAGATAAGGATGACGGGGGCCTTGTCGGCAGTGATGGACATTTGTGCCTTGGTGCCTGTGGCGCTGAAGCACATCAGCAGGAGAATTGCTGCTATATTATATAATGTATGTTTCATCGTTTTCAATTCTTTGCTGTTATTTGACAATCACTTTCTTTCCGTCTTTCACGTAGATGCCGCCCTGGGGTTTTACGACGCGACGGCCTTGCAGGTCGTAGTAGGCACCTTCTTCGTTGTTGCTGTCAATTTGCAGTGAGTGGATGCCTTCGGGTATCACGCCGGCCACGAAGGGTGTGGTCACCAGGCGCAGTTCCGGGTACTGGTTGCTGGTGATGACGGCATAGATTTCGCCTTGCGGCTTCCAGAACTTGATGGTGTTGTTGCGGACGTAGAAATCGTAGTTTGTTCCCAAGCCTTTGGTGAGCTCGCTGTTGTCAATCGTGCGGTAGAAAGCGATGATTCCCGTGACGGAGCCCGAGGCGTTGCAGATGTATTCGTCGAATTCGATGAATTTGTTCACTTCCAGGGTGTCTTCGCCGAATTGCAGGGTGTCCTGCGGAACGTAGTAGTAGTAGTTCACTTTCTTGGGAGGATAAAAGCTGTTGAGGCCTAACTTGTTGTTGGCGTAGCTCAGCAGATGGGGGCCCTTGGTGGCCGTGATGCCGCCCAGGATGACTCTTTTCAGTTGGTTGCTGTCGGCGTTGAAGGTAAAGAGGTTGGTCGTGGTGCCGAAGTCGATGGTTTCGAGTTCGTTATTTTCGCACCACGCGTCTTCAAGGCTGCTGGCGTCGTTGAGGATAATGGTTCTCAGTTTGTTGTTGGGTGCGTAGAGCGAATAGAGGTCGCTGCCGCGTGTGATGCTTATTTGTTCGATCTGGTTGTCGGCGCACCACACGGACTGCAGGTAGGAGTTGTTGGTGAGCGACACGTTGGCCAGCGCGTTGTTGTCGCAAATGAGTTGTTCCAGATACGTGTTGCGGGTCAGCGTGAGGCTGGTCAACTTGTTGTTGGAGCAGTTGAGCACGCGCAACTGGCTGTTGTTCGACAGACCCAGTTCTGCTATTTGGTTGTTCGAGCAGTCCAGCTGGCGCAGCTGGCTGCAGCGCGACAGGCTGAGGCTTGTCAGTTGGTTGTCGGAGCAGTCGAGCGACAGCAACTGCTGGGCATCGGTCAGGTTCACTGCCGTCAGGTCGGTGCCAGACACGTCGAGGCCGGTCATAAACTCGTCGCCGGTGATGGTTACGGTCTGGCCTTTCAGTTCGCCCGTCACTTCACCGTCCTGGTAGGTTACGGCTTCGCCGTCGCCCCAGTCCACGGTCACACTGGTCATCGTGGACACTTCAATGCTCAAGGTCTCGCCTGCGTTGCGCGAAGTGGTCAGCTTCACTTTCTGCACGGCGCCGGTGGCTGCCGTCCAGGCAAGCAGGCCGAGGAAGAGCATCAGCATAGATAAAGTCTTTCTCATGGAAAATAATTGTAATTTTAGAGGTTTCAGTTTGTTTTGCGGCCCAAGGACCCTCTTCGCGAGGGGCAGGCTGCATTTTCCGCCGCAAAGTTACACCCATATTCTCACTCGTCAAAACTTGAGGTGTTAAAATTTTTTGTTGCACGGCGTTTCATTTTTACCGGAATGCAAAGGCGGCGTTTCGAGAATACGAAACGCCGCTTCAAAAATTAAAGGCGGCGCCTCAAATTTTTGAAGCGCCGCCTTGGTGTTTCCAAATTATTCCTCGGGGGCGAAAAGCGGGTCCCAGGCCGGCAGGAGCGTGGGCTTCTGCTTGCTGATGTCGAGCAGGCGCTGGGGCACATATTTTTTCTCCACCACCAGGCGGAAGAGGTATTCGCCCAACCAGGCGTCGCTCATGATGATGTGGCCCTTGTAGCCGGAGTTGGCTCCCCAGCTGTTCTCCACCATCCACTTGCGGGGCTTCTGGTTCTCGTCGAGGTCGACGGCCATGAGCGACATGGCGTGGGTGCTGCTGCTGGCGAAGGTCATGATGCGCTCCTTCTTGTCCATGGGGAAGGTGGTGCCGAGCAGCGGGCCGTACTGGTAGTTCATGGGGTCGCTGTAGCCGCGTTCGCGGTTGTATTGCTTGTTCACGTCGCAGCTCATGTAGAGCATTGTGCTGTCCTTGATGCTCTCGATGGCCATCTGGCGGATGTCGTCCATGGGCACGTTGACGAAGACCCAGTTGGCGCCGTCGTAGACGTGGCGGTCGAGGTCAATCTCGTACGTCTTGTAGTATTCGCGCGAGGGGTCGTTCATGAACATCACGTAGTTGCCCTTGAGGTCGCTGCCGATGTATTCCTGATAGAACTGCTGCGGGGTGTATTCGCGGGTGTCGACCGGCGTGCCGTCCTTGTCGGTGCGTGTCCAGGTGAACTTCGTCGGGGGCTCGCCCATGAGGCGCACGAGCAGAAGGTATACTTCCTTCAGCTGCTCCTCTTTCTTGGCCTGCAGGGCCTGGGTCTTGGCGCCCTTGGCTCCCATTTCACGCAGGCGGAGGGCAAACTCGCGCAACTTCTGGCCCATCAGGGCGCGATAGGTGCTCGTGCTGTTGCTGCTGGCCGTTTCGGCCATTACCTCGGAGGGGACTACGCCATACTTCGTCACCAAATCGCTCACGCCGGTGAACGTGCCGCCGTCGCCGATGGGATTCTTGAAGAGCCAGTCCACGACGCGGTCGTCCATGGGCTTCTTCACGTTGTCGATGATGCTCTGCAGGAACAGGTTGGCCTTCTCCAGCTGGTCATAGAACGACACGAAGTTTTGCGACAGGGTGACGGTGCCCAGGTGGTGAGTTTGCATCATCCGGGCGCGCATCACGTTGAGTCCGGTGAAGAGCCAGCAGCGGCCGGAACCTTTCTGGTCGGTGATGCCGCTCGACTTCACGCGGTGGGAGAAGTACGTGCCGCCGGGGATGTCGTTCACCGCGGCCTCAGCCAGTGCTTGGATGCCCTGCGTGGCCAATGCGTTCTGCAAGGCCTTGTCCTGCGGGGTCTGGACGGCTTCCTTGCGCATCTGCTCCAGCATTTGCGCCGTGATGCCTTTCTCCTGCGCTGCGG
This sequence comes from uncultured Prevotellaceae bacterium, assembly GCA_947306605.1. Taxonomy (GTDB): domain Bacteria; phylum Bacteroidota; class Bacteroidia; order Bacteroidales; family Bacteroidaceae; genus UBA6382. The sequence continues at coordinate 3,739 of CAMZHB010000107.1, forward strand.
CAGTGAGGCTCAGCATGGCCAGGAGTGAAACGACAGCAATTTGAATTTTCTGTTTCATGATGATAGATGGATTATAGATAGGGATTACCTTAGTCCTTGATGTATTCGCTCCAGTCGGTGAGGCGCATGTCGCCCTTGCGGCGGAACGTGTCGTGCATGGCAAAGGCAGCCGACAGGATGTGGTGCACCTCGCCGCCGTACTTCTCGGCCAACTTCAGGTAGTCGTTCAGCAACGGGCGGTAGTCGGGGTGAGCGATGGCGATGAGACGGCGGGCACGCTCCATGTCGCCGATGCCGCGCAGGTCGGCCACGCCATATTCCGTGATGACGGCGTCAACGAAGTGACTTGTGTGGTCGATGTGGGTGCAGAAAGGCACGATGCTGCTGATGGCACCGTTCTTCGTGGTTGAACCGCAGGAGAAGATGCTCAGGTAAGCATTGTTGGTGAAGTCGGCGCTGCCGCCGATACCGTTCATCATCTTCGTGCCGCTGATTTTCGTCGAATTCACGTGACCGTAGATGTCAGCCTCAATGGCGGTGTTCATGGCACACACGCCGATGCGGGCGATGACCTCGGGGTTGTTCGAGATTTCGCTGGGGCGGAGCACCAGGTGGGAACGGAAGAATTCGGGGTTGGCGTATATCTTTTGCAGGGCCTCGTCGGTTACCGTCAGAGAGCAGGCGCTGGCAGCCGTTACGCGTCCGCTCAGCAGCAGGTCAACGGCGGCGTTCTGCAGTACCTCGGTGTAAATGCCGAAGTCAGGGATTTCCTTACAGGAACCCATGGCGCCCAGCACAGCGTTGGCCGTCGAGCCCACACCGCTCTGCATGTTCAGGAACGACTTGGGCACCAGTCCCTCGCGCAGGTTGTAGAGCAGGAAGTCGGCCACGTTCTGGCCGATGGCGTCCGTCACAGGGCTCGGATCGGTGAAGGAACGGGCTTCATCGGGGATGTCGCATTCGATGACACCCTTGATTTTCTCTACGGGAATCTCCACGTAGGGCTTGCCGATGCGATCCATCGGGCCGTTGATGTTCACCGGTGTGCGGTTGGGATGGTATTCTATTTCGTAAACGTCGTGCAGGCCGCGCATCTTGCCGGCGTGGTGCAGATTGTACTCAAGGAAAATTCCCTTCTGAGCCATGCGGCACACCGTAGGGCTGATGCCTACACCGGCCGTCAGGTAAATCTGAGCCTTGTCGCCCACAATGTCAATGTCGCTGACTTCGATGATAGCCCAATCCACTTGGCCCAGGTTGCCCTGGCGCAATTGTGTGGCCATGTTCGAGAGGTTCATGTCGTGATAGCCGAACTCACCGTTGTTCACGTGGCGGCGGAAGTCGCTGTTCGTCGTGTAGGGCGCACGGAAGTTGATGGCTTCGGCATTGGCCATGTCACCGTCACAGCTCTGACCCGTCGATGCGCCCGTATAAATGTTTACTTTGAACGGGCGTCCTTCGGCGTGTTCTTTGGCAGCGCGTTCTGCCAGTGCATGTGTTACTCGTTTGGGTACACCGGCAGGCGTGAAACCGCTTAGTCCGAGATGTTCCCCGTCATTAATCATTGCGGCCGCTTCCTGGGCCGTGATTTTGTTTAATTCCATAAATTTTGATATAAATATGTATGTACGTAGTTTTATTTTCGCGGTGCAAAATTACACAAAACTATTTACATGTGTGCGCAAACAAGGAACAATTAATTCACGTCACCTTATTTTATAAATCCTCTGTGCCCAACAATGCCGACGGGCACTTGTTTTTATATCAATCACACCTTCTTTTTGTCATTTCTCGAAATTTCTTTCAACGCTCAGGTTTCTGAATATGAAACCGCACCTAGCAGACGAATTCTTAGTTTCGTCGGGACGGAAGACAACAGAAAGGCGGTAACGTGGGGCTGTTGTCAATAAAAAATCTTATATTTGCAGACTGAAAACCTAAACAAGCTCAGCGAAATGAAAAGATTCCGACACATTTTCTTGGTGGCAATCCTATGCTCAGCATGGGGATATGCACCCGCACAACAGAGTTATCCTTACCAGAACCCTGCTTTGTCATTCGACCAGCGTGCCGACGACTTGCTCAGCCGGCTCACGCTCGAAGAGAAAGCCAGCCTGATGCAACACGCGTCGCCGGCCATAGAACGGCTCGGCATCCCGCAGTTCAACTGGTGGAGCGAAGCCCTCCACGGAGTCGCACGCAACGGCGTGGCCACCGTGTTCCCCATCACCATGGGCATGGCGTCTTCTTTCAACACACAGTTGCTCTACGAGGTCTTCAACGCCGTAAGCGATGAGGCCCGTGCCAAAAACAACGAGGCCCGACGTCACAACCGTTGCCGGCAATACGAAGGGCTTTCCTTCTGGACACCCAATATAAACATCTTCCGTGACCCGCGGTGGGGACGCGGACAGGAAACCTATGGCGAGGACCCGTTCCTTACCGCCCA
>CAMZHB010000108.1 GCA_947306605.1 uncultured Prevotellaceae bacterium
TGATTGTGGACCTCTATCCGTTCGAACAGACGGTGGCCAGCGGTGCCAGCGAGGCCGACATCATCGAAAAGATTGACATTGGCGGCATTTCGCTCATCCGTGCCGCTGCCAAGAACTTTAACGATGTGGTTATCGTGCCCAGCAAAGCCGAATACCAGCCGTTGCTTGACATTGTGAACGCCCAGGGAGCCGAAACCACGCTGGAGCAGCGCCGCCACTTCGCTGAGCGTGCCTTTGCCACGAGCAGCCATTACGACACGGCGATACATGCCTATTTTGAGAATTGACAACTGAGCATTTTTGAATTGAAACATAGGGGAGTAACATATCATGGGATTTTTTTCTTTTACCCAGGAATTGTCGATGGACCTTGGCACAGCCAATACCATCATCATCAGTGACGACAAGATAGCCGTTGACGAACCGTCAGTGGTGGCGCTCGACAGCCAGACAAACAAGATGATTGCTGTCGGCGAGCGTGCCAAACTGATGTACGAGAAGAACAATAACAAAATTAGGGTGGTGCGCCCGTTGCGCGACGGTGTGATAGCCGACTTTAACGCCTGCGAACAGATGATGCGCGGCCTGATAAAAATGGTGAATACCGGCCGTCATCTGTTTTCACCGACGCTTCGCATGGTGATTGGCGTGCCCAGCGGTTCGACTGAAGTGGAACTGCGTGCCGTACGCGACTCGGCCGAGCATGCCGGCGGACGCGACGTGTATCTTATCTTTGAACCTCTGGCGGCCGCTGTGGGTATTGGTGTTGACGTGGAAGCCCCCGAAGGCAATATGATTGTTGATATAGGCGGTGGCACCACTGAAATTGCCGTGATATCGTTGGGCGGCATCGTGTCAAACAACTCAATCAAGATGGCCGGCGACGATCTGACGGCCGACATTCAGGAGTATATGAGCCGCCAGCATAACGTGAAAGTCAGTGAGCGTATGGCCGAACGTATCAAGATACATGTAGGTTCTGCTCTGACCGACCTTGGCGACGATGCTCCCGAAGATTACGTGGTTCATGGTCCTAACCGCATCACTGCACTGCCTATGGAGGTGCCTGTATGCTATCAGGAGGTGGCCCACTGCCTGGAAAAATCCATTGCCAAGATTGAAACAGCCGTGCTGAACGCATTGGAGAACACACCCCCCGAATTGTATGCCGATATCGTGAAGAACGGTATCTATCTGACGGGCGGCGGTGCCCTTTTGCGTGGCATAGACCGCCGTCTGACGGAGAAAATCAACATTCCTTTCCATGTGGCCGAAGACCCGCTGCACTGTGTGGCCAAGGGAACCGGCGTGGCTCTGAAGAATGTTGACCGCTTCTCCTTCCTCATGCGATAAACGTTTTCACTTCTTCACACTCTGACACAAGGTGAACAATCTGTCCGAGTTTTTCAAGAAATACAATCACTGGTTCCTGTTTGTATTGCTTGAGGCGGTCAGTATCATATTGTTGTTCCGCTTCAACAATTACCAGGGCAGTGTCTGGTTCACTTCAGCCAACCGCATGGCAGCCGAGGTGAACCGGTGGCATCATGACGCCGTTGGCTACCTGCATCTGAAGGACGTAAATGAACGGCTGAGCGGGGAGAATATGGCATTGCAGCAGCAGATTGCCCAGTTGCGCGAAGCACTTGACATCAGAGACGATTCGCTGAGTGCCAACGACCGTGTGGTGCGTGAGGCTCTGAACGGATTTACCCTGATACCGGCCCGCGTGACTTCGAACTCCATTTTGAAGAACGAGAACTATGTAGTCATCAACAAAGGGCGTGCCGACGGAGTGGAAACGGAGATGGGCGTTGTGGGCGGCGGTGGCGTGGTCGGTATTGTGTTTCTAACAGGAGAGCATTACTCGTTGATCCTTCCCATTATCAATGTAAAATCCAATATCAGTTGCCGCCTGCGTGGCCACCGCTTTTTTGGAAATCTGCAGTGGTATGGAGGTAGCACATTGTTTGCTTATCTGAACGATATCCCCCGTTATGCCAAAATCCGTGTAGGTGGAGTGGTGGAGACGAGCGGTTATTCCGAAGTCTTTCCTCCCGGACTCTTCGTTGGACGGGTGACACAGATTGCCAACGCTCCCGACGGATTGTCAATGCAACTGAAAGTGAATCTCGGCACCGACTTTGCCAACTTGAGTGATGTCAGTGTAATTGTGAATAGAAACAAGCCTCAGATAGACAGCCTGAGGATTGATTTGGAATCATTTGAAACGGCGCAAAACGGATGATAGGTACATTCTTGAAACGGTTGTTCTGGTTGGTGATACTGATGCTTCTGCAAGTGTTGGTGTTTAATCATGTGCAGATATTGGGTTACGCCACTCCGATGATATGTATCTATCTCATACTGCTCTTCCCTCTGGATACTTCACGGAGTCAAATACTGTTGTGGGGCTTTGCCACAGGTTTGCTGCAGGACATCTTTACTAACACGCCGGGAATGAATGCAGCCAGCCTCACGCTGGTTGCCTTGCTGCAGCCGGACTTACTGAAACTTTTCGCATCAAAAGATTTCGTGGAGAATGAGGATTCGCCGGTTCCATCTGCTCGTTCCATGAACTGGGGACCATTCTTGCGCTACGTGTTTGTTGCCGTGTTGATAAGTCAAGTGGCTTTTTATCTATTGGAAGCATTCAGTTTCTTTAATCCGATAGAACTGGGCATTAACATCGGGGGAGGTACACTGATGTCCTTTCTGGTCATACTGGCTATGGAAGGCGTGCGTAAGGGATATACCAAGAAGCAGAACTCATGACAGGCCTCAATCTGGATAAGCGCAAGTACATCATAGGATTGGTGGCCATCATTATCGTCATCGTCTACCTGCTTCGTCTGTTGTCTTTACAGATTATGAGCGATGACTATAAGCGCAATGCCGACTCCAATGCTCTTCTGAAGAAAATACAGTATCCGGCCCGAGGCCTCATTATGGACCGTAAGGGCCGGTTGCTTGTGTATAACGAGCCGGCTTACAACATCATGGTCATTATGCAGGAACAACTCGGCGTGGACACGCTCGACTTCTGCAACACTGTAGGCATTACAAAGGAACAGTACATTGCCCGCATGGCCGAAATCAAGGACAGCAAGAAAAATTTGGGTTATTCGCGTTTCACGCCGCAATTGTTCATGAGCCAGATTCCCGCCAAGGAGTTTTCTGTATTCCAAGAAAAACTGTTCAAGTTTAAGGGCTTTTATGTAGAAAAGCGTGCCATCCGCCACTACGCCACCACCTGTGCCGCCCACGTGTTGGGCGATGTGGCCGAGGTCTCGCAGCTTGATGTTGACAGCGACGACTACTACCGTCCCGGCGACTATATCGGTAAACTTGGCGTGGAGCGGTCCTATGAGAAAGATTTGCGTGGAGTGAAAGGCATGAAAATCATGCTGCGCGATGTTCATGGACGTATCAAGGGACACTATCAGGACGGTCAGTTCGACCGTGTGCCCGAGCCCGGCCGCAATCTCACTTTGGGCATCGACCGCGACCTCCAGGCGCTGGGTGAGCGCATGATGCGCGGCAAGTTGGGCAGCATTGTGGCCATTGATCCGCAGACGGGCGAAGTGCTCTGCATGGTGTCGTCGCCCACGTTCGACCCCCACTTGCTATCAGGTCCTGAACGTGGCAAGAACTATCAGAAACTCTACGCCAATCCCATGAAGCCTCTTCTCAATCGTGCCATCATGGGACAGTATCCGCCCGGTTCCACGTTTAAGACATCGCAGGGACTTACGTTCTTGCAGGAAGGCATCATCACGACACATACGGCCTATCCCTGCTACCGTGGTTTCCGTTACGGCCGACTCCATGTGGGTTGTCACGGCCATGCCTCGCCGGCCGCGTTGGCTTATGCCATCCAGACGTCGTGCAACAGCTACTTCTGTTGGGGTTTTTACCACATGATGCAAGCCAAGAGCAAATACGGCACGGTCAACAACGCCATGAACCGTTGGAAGGACTACATGGTTTCCATGGGCTTCGGTTATCGTCTGGGTGTGGACTTGCCCGGTGAGAAGCGTGGCATGATTCCCAATGCCGAATATTACGACAAGCACTACCGCGGCAGTTGGAATGGCCTTACCGTCATCAGCGACGCCATCGGACAAGGTGAAGTGGCGCTCACGCCGTTGCAGATTGCCAATCTCTGTGCCACCATAGCCAACCGCGGGTATTACTACATTCCTCATGTGGTGCGCAGCGTGGAAGGCAGTTCCATCGATACGGTTTACACGAGGAAACACTATACTATGGTAGAGGAGAAATACTATAATTATATCGTCGATGGTATGCGGCGTGCCGTGCTCGGCGGCACGTGTAAGGGAGCCAACTTGCCGGGACTCGATGTCTGCGGCAAGACGGGTACGGCCCAAAACCGTGGCCGCGACCACTCCGTCTTTATCGGTTTCGCTCCGATGAACAATCCGCGCATCGCCATCTCGGTCTATGTGGAGAACGGCGGCTTCGGTGCCCATTTTGCCGTGCCCATCGGTGCCGTTATGATTGAACAATACCTCAACGGCCATCTCTCTGCCAGCGGTGAGAAACGGGCCGCATCGTTTGCATCAAGAACTATCGGTTATGGTACGAGACAACGCTAACGGACAGAAAAGCCTCCTGCGCTCCATCGATGTGGTGACCATCGTCATCTACCTCCTGCTCATTGCCGCGGGGTGGATCAGTGTGGTCGGCGCAAGTTATAACTATGGCGACACCGATTTTCTTGATTTCGCAGCCCGTTCGGGGAAACAGCTTACTTGGATAGTCTGCTCTTTTGTACTTGGACTGGTCATCATGCTTACCGATGACCGCATCTACGACACTTTCGCCAATGTCATTTACGTCGTTATGATGGGCATATTGCTCGTCACGCCTTTCATAGCCACGAGCACCAAAGGCAGTTATTCGTGGATTCATCTGGGGCCTGTCAGCATCCAACCTGCCGAGTTTGCCAAGTGTGCCACGGCATTGGCGTTGGCCAAGTATATGGGTTCCTACGGCTTCAACCTGTCCAATCCGCGCCATTTCCTCAAGGCTGCGGCCATTGTCGTGCTTCCCATCCTGCTCATCATCATGCAGCGTGAGACCGGTTCGGCGTTGGTTTACCTTGCATTTTTCCTTGTGTTCTACCGTGAGGGCATGACGGGCAGTGTGTTGTTCATTGGCGTGGCTGTCATCATCTATTTCGTCGTGGGGCTACGTTTCGACGCTGACCCTATGCCTGGCATGCTCACCAGTGTGGGACGTTTTACCGTACTTCTGCTAATTTGGCTTTTCACGGCGGTCCTCGTTTACCGCTATTCCCGTGAGCGTAAGGAACTCAAGTGGATTCTCGGGATAGGCATATTGCTTACTGTAGGAGCTTGTATTATTTCCTGTTATGTGAAACCGTTTGATGTCTCATGGGTACAACTGGCTCTCTGCGTTGGTATGATGATTTACCTTATCGTGGAAAGTCTGCGCCAGCGTTTTTCACGATTGGCCCTTATCGCCGTGTTTACCCTTGGCTCGCTCTTTGCTTACTATTCTGCTGACTATATGCTTAATAGTGTGCTCCAACCGCACCAGCAGAAACGTGTCCGCGTGCTCTTGGGACTCGAACAGGACATCAACGGAGCCGGATATAATGTACGCCAAAGCGAAATAGCCATCGGCTCCGGAGGTTTCTACGGCAAAGGTTTCCTTAACGGGACGCAAACCAAACTCAAGTATGTGCCTGAACAGGATACCGACTTTATTTTCTGCACCGTCGGCGAGGAGCACGGATTCGTCGGCAGTGCCGTGGTGCTGCTGCTTTTCCTGTGCCTCATCCTTCGCCTCATCTATCTGGCCGAACGTCAGACCTTTGCTTTTGGTCGCATCTTCGGTTACAGTGTGCTCAGCATCTTCCTGTTTCACGTGTTTATTAACATCGGTATGGTCATGGGCCTCACCCCCGTTATCGGCATTCCGTTGCCCTTCTTCAGTTATGGCGGTTCCTCACTCTGGGGCTTCACCATACTGCTGTTCATCTTCCTGCGCATTGACGCCGGACGTGAAAAATACCGCCGGTAGTATTTCTCCCTAAAAACGTTCGCTTTTTTGACATTTCCCATACAGGGGCCAGATTTTTGCCCTCAAAGGTCGGACTTCGGGCCGCAGAAGCGGCGTCTCAAAAGTTTGA
>CAMZHB010000109.1 GCA_947306605.1 uncultured Prevotellaceae bacterium
CGCTGATGATAAACATGGTGGCGTTCGAGATAAGCAAGCGTCTGAACATGCCTTATACTCCGATGGCAACACCCGTGGACGTCATCGTGAACTGTGAGTACAAGGGCGATTTCCAATTGAGCGACCAGGTGGAAGTGAACAAGAACCGTGTGCCGGTAACTGAAATGACTAAGACCGACAACGTGTATCCTGAAGTGACCGGCGGTTACCTCATCGAAGTGGACGCCAACTCCGGCAGTGAGCCTTTAAGGTTCGCGTCCAATCGTTTTAACACGCCTGTGACCATTCATTATCCCAAGGACGACGAGATTACCACTCACCAAAATGCATATATTGTGGATGCTTACAACCAGATGGAAGCAAGTATCTTCTCCGATAGTCCAAAAGACCCGAAGACCGGTATACCAAGCCATCTTGATGTACCTTCGTTCCTGAAGCGTTTACTGTTAAGCGAGATGACGGCTAACATCGATGGCTACTATAGTGTTTACATGTTTAAGGAACGTGGCGACGACCGCTTTTACTCAGCTCCGGGATGGGACTTTGACCATGCCTTCGACAATGACAGCCGTTGCTATCCGGCTAACGACATCAAGGGATTCATGAGTCTGAGCAACAAGGTGTCTATCGTTTCAGGTATGAAACCAATCATAAGCAAGGTTTTGGAAAATTATCGAAACGAGTTGCGCTTCTATTGGAGCGATGCCCGCAACTACTATGGCCTGAACACAGAAAACCTGCTTGCTCTGGTTGACAGCTTGGCCGAATATATGGAAGAGTCGCAGCAATTGAACTTTACACGTTATCCTGTACTTAACCAAATGCTCCCGTTGGGTACGGGAATCCGTTACACCTACCAGGCCGAAGTGGACTTCCTGAAAGAAACTATCGCCAGCCGCATGGATTGGATGGACAAAAATGTGGGTCTGGATAAAAAGGTAGACTATACGTTGGGTGATGTGAACAACGACGGTGCCATCAATGTGGGTGACCTGACTGCAGCTGCGTCTTACATAAGCGAGAATGCCAGCGATATGTTCATACGCCGTGCCGCTGACCTCAACAATGACGGTTCCGTAACAGAGGGTGATGTCCAGTCTCTCTTGACCGAATACGTAATGCCACAGGAGAATCCTGACGGTGACGGCAGTGGCTCGACGCCTTCGACGCTTTCAGTAAATATGGCAGTTAAAACCGTTCCTGCAGGCGAAGAAACGACAGTCAATCTGAGCTATATGAGTACGTCAACTATGTGCTGCATACAGTTCGACCTCACGTTGCCTGAAGGTATCTCTTTGATCGGTGTTGAGAAAGGTCCGCGCTTGTCGTTCCTTCACAATGTGACTACTCACAAACTCTCCGACCGCACGTACCGCATCATAGTCAATACGCTTTACGGAACATCTATCTCGGGATCATCGGGCAAGTTCATGGAGTTGAAACTTAAGACCGATGCCTCAATGGCCAAAGGCCAATATAATTTGGAATTATCAAATGTGCTTGGTTCGCGTTCCAATTCTCAGGTAATGAAATTCCAAGACAAGACAACCGCTCTTGATGTGGACTATCCGCTCGGTTTGCATGGTGTGAAGACTGGAGATGTCGTTTCTCCCGCTTACGATGTGACTGGCCGTTCGGTACAGTCCGACTACAAGGGTATTATTATCCGCAAGGGCAGAAAGCAACTGCAGAAATAAATCTGCCGGAAAATGACCGGCACACTACCCCCGAAAGCATCACTGGTGTTTTCGGGGGTGTTTTGTTTCTTCCAAAGAATGGAAACAGTATTTCGATGAAACGAAAAGGCTTTTGGAAAAGCCGAGGAAGGATTTATGTTTTCCATCCCAGCGTCATTGCTTTCAGAAGGACAAGTCCAAATGGTCCTTATACCTATAATTAATGTAAAAAAGACAGCTAGGCGTTGGCCGAGTCTGCGCTTTTCCTTAACTTTGCAAATTAGAACTATAATATTAATAATAATCGTACTTTTTATGAAGACATTTAGACTCTTTTTTGTCATTGCAGTTCTGTCGCTTGGCACTTCGGTTCAGGCACAGGTAAAACAGGGCAAGGTCAATGAAGTCCCAGACTTTGTTTATGGACAGAATCCGGATCCGTCGCTGATGGTTCGCCGTGCCGATGCACGCTCCAAAGGCGTGAATCCCGCTCCCCAGCGTCCGGATCATTGGAACAACGCGACGCTGAAGTTTTTTCCGCCGATTTTCAATCAGGCAGGTCCTTCGTGCATGGGTTCGTCGTATGTAGGTTACATTTTTACGACCGAAATGAACTCCCTTCGTAACGCAGACGGTTCACTGCCCGAGAATCAGTATGCCATTTTCTTTAACTGGCTGCTGACCCGTGGTGGCTCACCGAAGGCCACGATGCTGCGTGCAGTGGGCGACCCCAACAGTGTGGTTTACGGCGGTCGCACCTATTCCACAAAGTTCGGCTATCAGGAATGGGATGAACTCGATTTTGGTTGGATGCAAGGTTACGACAAGTGGTACCACGCCATGCACAATCGTATTACCGGGAATGCGACTTTCCCGAAAGATGTTATCACTGAAGAAGGCCGCGAGGCTGTGAAGCAGTGGGTATGGAATCACAATGGTGACGACGATTTCTATGGCGGTGGCGTGTGCTACGTGACTGTGGGTGCCTCGATGATTAACGGGAATATTAAGAAAACGGCCGCTAATGAGGAAGCCGGTGTCGTTGGCAAGCGTTACGTGAGTTGTTGGGGGCCGTCAATGAATCACGCCCTGACCATTGTGGGCTATGATGATCGCATTGAGTTCGATCTCGACTCAAACGGCGTGTATGGTGAAAAAGATAAGGATGAAGTCGGCGCCTGGGTCGTGATGAACAGCTGGGGCGACGGTTGGGAAAACCAGGGATGGATATATGTGCCCTACAAGTATGGGGCCGAATGCGACCATCAGAAGTGGCCTTGGAAACCTGAAGTGCAGTACGCCCGTAAAAACTATACGCCGCTGCGGACCATCAAAATCAAGATGGACTACAGCGACCGCCGTGGCATGAACCTCGTGGCCGGTATTAGCTCTGACACCAGTGCGACGTCGCCTACCTCAACGGTAAACTTCGAACATTTCAGAAACGTGGGAGCAAGTTATGCTTCAGCCTCAGAAAAACCGGCACCACAGACACCAATGCTCGGTCGCTGGCTTGACGGTTATCATCACGAACCGATGGAGTTCGGTTATGACTTGACAGACTTGAGTATGGGTTTCGACCGTTCCAAACCGCTGAAATACTTCTTCATCATCAACACACGCTTCATCAGTCAGAACCGTACAACTGAAGCCGACAGCGGTCACGTGTACAGTTGTTCGCTGATGGACTACGAATTCGACAAGTATGGTATTGAGTTGCCCTTTACCACTGAGACCGTGGATGTGCCAGGCGGCGGCCAAGTAACCATGCTTTCGGTGATTGTCAATGGCGAAAGCATGGGCAAGCCTACAAACCTAATGATTGACGGTAATACTCTGACTTGGCAACCGGCTGAGGATTGCTCCTTCGTGGTCGACAAATACTATATTTTGGCCGATGGCGTGACCATTGATAGTGTGGCTAAAGACGTGACAACCTATACCGTCGTTGATGGCAGCGCCGCCAACTACACGGTGGTAGCCAAATGTGTTTCCGGACCTATCGCCCGCCTGTCGGAACCCACCAACTCAGTGCGCAACTACACTCCAGTGGAATCGGAAGGCGATAACCTTGTGGCTTCGTTCGACGGCAGTGGTTTCAGTTGTCCGAATGTGTTTAACCGTCGAATGAACGAGGCAACCATCGAGTTCTGGCTCAAGCCTTCGTCAACTTACAATTACAATCAGGATATAGGTCCCGGTTGGGGTACATTCTACATGCACTCCACTTCAAGCCGTGGCATTTACTACGGCTGGAATACAACGAGTGGAGACCGCGCCACGCCCAGTTCTTTACTGACACTTGATTCTTGGCAACACGTGGCAGTCACGATTGCGGGCAATGTGATGACGCTTTATGTTAATGGAAAGCAAAAGAGTACATTTACCTCCAGCGGCTATTCCGGTATTTCTGAAATCAACAATTTCGTATTCGGTTCCCAATATGGCATGTATGGTAAGATGGATGAAGTGCGTATTTGGAGTAAAGCCAGAACGGCCGCTGAAATCTTGCGTAATTATACTCTCGAAGTGACTAATCCGGTTGGTCAGTCAGATTTGTTGGCATACTATAAGATGGACCAGATTAAAGTGAATGGCCAAACGATGCTCCGCGACTGTGCCAAAGGCCATCATGCCTATCTGACCGATGCCAACAACACACCGACGTCGGTGGATAACTCTTTCTTGAAGAAGACTGATGAATTCCGCCGTGTCGGTTTCCGTTATGAAAACATTCCGTATTATGCCGGCGATGCCATTGAATTCATTCCCACTGGCGACATGAACACAACGGTGGAGTGGCTTTGGAATGTGCCTGCGGCTGATGTGACAAATCTCAAGATTAATCGTCCCTCCATAGTCTTCCCGAAAGCCGGAACTTACGACGTGACGTTAACCGTGAAGGACCTTAAAGGTAATACAGCCGACTCTACACGTACAATAGAGATACTTGCTGCTGACGAAAGTGACATCGTAGCCGACTTCGACATCGTGTCTGCTGACATGCCTGTGGGCGACCACTTCAGTTTCATCAACCGTTCCAAAGGCCGTGGCCTTACCTACGAATGGTCGATGCCCGGTGCAGAGGTTGAGAAAGTGAACACATTCAATGCCGGTGCCATTTATGAGAGCATCGGAGAGCATGAAGTTACCTTGAAGGTAACGGGCAAGGCCGGAAGCAAGAGTGTGACAAAGAGTGTCAATACCCGTAACATCGCACCGGCCGTGGCCTTCAAGGTACAGCCTTATAGCGTTGTCAAAGGTGACCCCGTATTCTTCGAGGACGAGAGCCGTTACAAACCGACCAGCTGGTCTTGGGAAATTACCAACAGCAAGACCCACATCATTCTTGTCGACAACGAAGGCACCGACGGACACTCCAAGACGTATTACAAGGATTTGGCTCCCGGTTACTACAATGTGACACTCAATGCTTCCAATGAAGTGGGGAAATCGTCATTAACCGAGACTTCAGCCTTCGTTGTGACCAATGCCAACTCGTTCAATGGACTGCAATTCCAAGGCGCCGGAGAACTTGTGACCATTAAGGATATAATACCCGCAACCACGCGTGCCTTTACCATCGAATGGTGGATGCGTGCCAACGAGGTGGCCAATGCCATTACCATGAAGAACGAAGAGGCCGGCATCACGTTGCAAAGCACTGCAACAGGTGCTCTCACCGTGAAACAGGGCAACACGATATCCACCAGCGACGACGGATTCATCATCAAGGGCGAATGGCATCACTATGCTGTCGTTTATGCTGCTGGCAAGGTTTCCTACTATCGTGACGGCAATCTGGTGAACAACAATTCGACGAGTCTTGGAGTCTCAGGTGTAAACCTGAAGGGAGATTTTGTGATTGGCAACACTACCGAAGGCAGCCACTGCATTATTGACGAATTCCGCGTATGGAACAAAGTGATGTCGCAGGCCATGTTGCGCGAAGTCTGCAACAACCCCATCGAGGATATCAGTGCAGCGGAGGCTGATCTCAAGCTTCAAGTTTACTTCAACTTCAACCATTCCAGTGGCAATGCCATTGACCTTACGTCCAATCAGCGTGACGGCGTGCGTTCAGGCTTTGGTCCCGACGGTGACGCGTGGGTAACTTCACTGGGTGTGTTCTCGCTCAATTTCGATGACGACCTTACTGCAGTCGACGTTACTGAAGGTCTTATGTATAACTACAAGAAGCCGTTCATTACCACCGGAAAGTCGGTTAACTTCAATGGTCCCACCCGTTTCAAGGAACTGGAGACCGAAACGGAGCGTTCGCCTTGGGTCATGAAGAACTATATCGTCACCGACACCGTGACTACCAGTGTTCACGTTGACGTGCAGAAGACCAATGAACTCACTGTGGAGACAGAGTGGAGCAGTTTCGCTTCCCCGCTCTACAATCACCTGCTCTATCAAACCATAGAGTTGCCAGAGGGTTACTACCGTTTCTCCATCACTCACGACCGTACCGACTCCAAGGACCCGCAGGTAAG
>CAMZHB010000110.1 GCA_947306605.1 uncultured Prevotellaceae bacterium
AATAGGAGGTGCGCATGTCGCGGGTGAGCCGGCTCTTTTCACCCAAGGTCATGGCAGAGAGCACGGCGAGGTCGCGGGGGTCGGAGACCACGGGGGCGTAGCGCAAGGCCAACCGGTGGCGCCACCGGGCTGCCTTCAGCTGCAAACGGGCCGTCCACGGGAGCACGGCAGCCAAACTGTCGGCCAACGGTGTGGGCAGACGATGCCAACGGTGCCAGACGAAAGCGGTGCCGAGGATGCCGTGACGGCGCACATAAGCCGCATAGCCGGAACGGGACAGGCTGTCGTTGTTTTCGGGAGGCAAGACACGTGCGGAGAAACGGATGGCGTCGCCGGGACGCAGAGCTGCCGCGGCGGAATCGGGACGCAGGGTGACCAGTACGTTCGTACGGGGTGGCAAACGCAACAGCAGCCGCCTGGAACGTGGCGTTTCCGTCCGGCTCATCACCACGCCCTGCCACACCGATTCCTGCTGTGGCCAACAAGGTTCCTCCACAGGAGACAAGACGACGACCCGGACGAAACCGGAAACCGCCGCCATGAGCAAGAACACCACAACCGTCAGACGCGGCACACGCTGCCACGTCCGTTTGGGCACGACGAAACCCAGGAGCAGTAATACAAAAAGTGCCGTCACACCAAGTGCAACGGCATACGGGAAACGTCCGACAGCCAAACCGCCTGCCACGCCGGCCACGAAGGGTATGACAAAACGGGCTGCCGGGCTATGGGGCTCAACGGTCATTTCGGACAGTTTATGCGAGTGTTTCTCCTTTAATGATATCGATTTCGCGGACGGGGTCGTCGGCACTGAATACGGCGTTGCCGGCAACGAGGATGTCGGCTCCTGCCTGGAAGAGGACATCGGCATTGTGGCGGTTGACACCGCCGTCGATTTCAATAAGTGTGGGGAGGTTGCGCCGGTCTATCATCTCGCGCAGCCGGCGGGTCTTGTCGATGGTGCGGTCGATGAACTGCTGTCCCCCGAAACCGGGGTTCACAGACATGAGCATGACCAGATCGGCTTCCTCTAGGACGTCTTCGATGGTAGACAAAGGCGTGGCGGGGTTGAGGGTGACGCCGCTGAACATGCCGGCCTGGCGTATTTGC
The DNA here is from genome assembly GCA_947306605.1 of uncultured Prevotellaceae bacterium. Taxonomy (GTDB): domain Bacteria; phylum Bacteroidota; class Bacteroidia; order Bacteroidales; family Bacteroidaceae; genus UBA6382. The sequence goes on from CAMZHB010000110.1 coordinate 1,111, forward strand.
TGAAGAACGCGGTGCAGGTGGGGACAGGCTTCCTGATGGACGTTCATGACGTGGGCTCCGAGGGCTTTCACTTCGTTAATGAACTTCTCGGGCTGCACGATCATGAGGTGTACGTCGAGAGGTTTCCGCGCCACACGGGCCATAGCCCGCATCACGGGGAATCCGAAGCTGATGTTGGGGACAAAGACGCCGTCCATGACGTCGAGGTGGAACCAATCGGCGCGGCTGCGGTTGATCATCTCCATGTCGCGCTCAAGATGGCCGAAGTCGGCCGAGAGCACGGAGGGAGCTATCATTTTCTTCCGTTCAGACATAACAACGCATTTAGCCGAGGGCAATGGTGCCGTCGGCAGAAGGCAGTTGCACGCGCTGGAATTGGCGTGCCAATTGTTTTAGGAAGATAATGGTTTCTGCTTTTGGCAGGAGTTCGGGAAATGTAGAATCACTCATGGGCAATCGGGGTTTAAATTCATATTTATAACGCCCGATTGCCTATATTATTATATGAATGTTCAATTTATTTCGAGGGAAATGTTTTTTTCCATTGCCATGCGACGCATATTGATGAGTGCGTAGCGCATGCGACCGAGGGCGGTGTTGATGCTGATGCCCAGGGTTTCGGCGATTTCACGGAAACTCATGTTGTAATAATAGCGCATGCGCACCACTTCGCTCTGGCTGTCGGGCAGGGCCTGGCAGAGAAGTTTCACGTCGTTGAGAGTCTGGTTGTTGACCAGCTGGCTTTCATGACTGCTGTCGGCCAGGTTGGCGTCGTTGAGGAGGTCGTATTCCACTTCGTCGTTGGAAATGAGATTCTCGTTTGCACGGTCGCGGTAATAGTCTATAATCAGGTTGTGGGCAATGCGTGTAATCCATGCCTGAAACTTGCCGGTGGCCTGATAGCGGCCTTCCTGAATACGCATAATCACTTTGACGAAAGTTTCCTGAAAGAGGTCATTCGCCAAGTCTTCGTCGTGTACCGTATAAAAAATATAGGAGTACAACTTAGATTTATACCTGTCCAAAAGGACGTCAAACGCTTCGTTATTGCCTTGCGCATACATTGAAACCAACTGGTCGTCGGTCCAACTGTTTAAAGTTTGCATTACAATCTAATTTTTAATTCTTAGAGTAACGTTCTTCTTATAGGCAATAATCAGTTTTTAGTTGTACATTTTGGTTTATCGGGGGCAAAGTAACGGCTTTTTCTCCGTTCCTCCAAATTTTCCCCCCAAAAAGTGCCTTTTTATGGTATATTTTTAACACTTCACTGACAATAATGTCGCTACAGGGGGTTCTTTCTGACAAAACCGGGCTTCGGTGCACAAAGGCGGCGTCTCAAAATTTTGAGACACCGCTTCTGTTTTTTGAAACGGTGTCACGGCTCTCTCAACTTACCTGCAGCTTCTCCGGAAGTTTGTATCCCCGCAAGAAGTCGGGCGTAGCCATGCGCTTCTTCCCGGCCAATTGCAGGTCGAGAACATGAAGGAATCCGTCTGAAAGGGCCACTTTCAATTCTTCATGTCCGTCACACACCACCGTGCCCACAGGCAAGTTGTGCTCCACCTGTTCCTTCCGGGATTGGAACACTTTCAGCATGTCTTCTCTGGCTTGGCCGCCGCTTTCCGTATGCAGCATGGTCCACGCTCCAGGTACGGGACTGAGTCCGCGGACAAAGTTGTGCACATCGCTCAGTTTGTGCGACCAGTCGATACGGCAGGTCTCACGGAAAATCTTTGGAGCGGGCCGCAGCGGTTCGTCTGCGTTCTCTTCCTGTGGCCGTGACGTCAGAGTACCGGCCAACAGACTGTCAACCGTCTTTACCACCAAGTCACCGCCCAAAAGCATCAGGCGGTCGTGCAGGTCACCGAACGTTTCGTCGGCACCAATGGGGACACGCACCTGGTCGATGATGTCACCGGTGTCTATTTCATGTTTCAGGAAAAATGTCGTAATGCCTGTTTCGCGGTCTCCGTTGATGATGGACCAGTTGATGGGAGCCGCACCGCGGTATTGTGGCAGCAGGGAAGCATGCAGATTGAACGTGCCGTAGCGCGGCATCGCCCACACCACTTCGGGCAACATGCGGAAGGCCACTACTATCTGAAGGTCGGCGCGAAGGCTACGCAACTGCCCCACGAAAGTTTCATCCTTCAGATTGGCCGGTTGCATCAGCGGCAAACCATGTTCCAAGGCATACGTTTTCACAGGGCTCGGCTGCAGGTGATTCTGGTGACGGCCTACCGGTTTGTCGGGCATCGTCACCACACCCACTATGTTGTATCCTCCCTCGTGCAGGCGCCGCAGGCTTTCCACGGCAAAATCGGGCGTACCGAGATATACAATTCTCAATTCTTCCTTATTCATTGTCATAACACCTTTATTCTTCCGAGAAATCCACCAGCATCTGACGGTAAGCGGCATAAAGCTTGCCTTGTTCAATGAGTCCCACAAATATACCGTTCGTATCGACTACAGGCAACACCTCCGCCCCCGTTTTTTGGAATTGGTCCATCACTCGCGTCATCGGGTCATCCACATTCAATATGCAGGGAGGGTCCTGCATCAGTTGGTCAGCCTTGAACACATGATAGAGTTCCTGGCGGAATACCACCTTGCGGATATGCGGCAGATAGATGATGCCCTGCAAGTGACCGGCACCATCAACCACAGGAAAAGCATTGGCATGCTCCTTGGCCACCAGCAACACCAGTTTGCCCAACTGCATGTTGGGATCCACACGCATGCAGTGCTTGTCGATGATGTTATCCAGACTCATCAAGGTCAGTATGGCGCGGTCCTTGTGGTGCGTAATGAGTTGTCCCTTCTTGGCCAGTCGTGTGGCATAGATGCTATGCGGTTCAAAAGCCACGATGGTCAGATAGGAACTCACCGTCACTATCATCAGAGGGACGAACATACCATAGCCGCCCGTCAGTTCCGCAATAAGGAACACACTCGTCAACGGCGCATGCATCACGGCCGTCATCACGCCCGCCATACCCAGCAAGGCATAGTTCTTCTCCGTGACCGACACACCAAAGCCCGCCGTATCCCACAACGAAGCGAAAACAAAACCGCTCAGACAACCCAGAAACAGCGAGGGAGCAAAGAGACCGCCGCAACCTCCGCCGCCTGTCGTAGCCGTCGAAGCCAGTGCTTTCGACAACATAATCAGTCCCAGCACAGCCAACAGCCATTCCTTGTGACCATAGAAGATGGAACCGTTGAGCAACTGGTCGGCATGGCCGTTGAGCAGCAACGCTATCGAGTCATAACCTTCACCATAAAGCGGAGGAAACAGGAATATCAGGATGCTCAGCACTGTGCCGCCTATAGCCAGTTTCGCATACAGATTGTGCTGCTTACGGAATACATTCTCAAAGGCGTTGGTCGCCCAGGTGAAGTAGAGCGACACCAGTCCGCAGAACACGCCCAGCAAAATGACAGGCGGCACGTGCGACACATTGAAAGCGTCTTCCATCTGGAACGTGAAGAGCGACTCAGAACCTTGGAAACAGAAAGTAATCACGGCTGCCGTCACGCATGCCACCAGCAAAGGTAGCAACGAAGCCATTGTCAAGTCGAGCATCAACACTTCAAGCGTAAACAGCAGGCCGGCGAAGGGTGCCTTGAAGATGCCGGCAATGGCACCGCTGGCGCCGCAGCCAATGAGCACCATCAGTGTCTTTTGGTCTACGCGGAACCACTTGCCCAATGTGCTGCCGATGGCCGAGCCTGTCAGCACCGCCGGCGACTCCGCTCCCACCGATCCGCCGAAGCCGATGGTAATGGAGCTTGCTATGATGCTCGACCAGCAGTTGTGCTTCTTGATGTGCCCCTGTCGCCGCGAGATGGCAAAGAGTATTTTCGTCACGCCGTGTCCGATGTCGTCGCGCACCACGTATTTGATGAACAATGCTGTCAGATAGATACCCACCACCGGATAGACCAGATAGAGCCAGTTCATGTGAGTCACGTCGAAACTGTTCGTCAGCCAGAACTTGATTTCCTCCACCAGCCACTTCAGCAACTGCGCGGCCAATGCCGTCACGGCCCCCACGGCAAACGCCAGCAGCGTCAGCTGCTGACGACGGCTCAAATGGTTGTCAAGCCACGTCACTATCCGGTCTATTCTCTGTTCTATCGGCATGGGCTCTATTCTTCATTTTTTATCAGTTCCTGATGACCTTCACTTCCCCGTGTGCCCCCAGTTTAATAATCGTCGAAGGCTTCGCCTTGCGCCGGTCCTTCTGGCGATAGGCCACCACGTAGTCCACCGCGTCTATTATCTCCTGACTGATGTCTGCGAAACACTGAGGTGCAGGCTGTCCGCTCACGTTGGCCGACGTCGACACGATGGCACGGCGGAAACGCATGCACAGTTCCTTGCTGAATTCCTCGCGGGTCACGCGTATGCCCACGCTGCCGTCGTCGGCAATGAGATTGGCAGCCAGGTTGCGCGCCCCGTCATAGACAATCGTCGTCGGACGGTCGTTGAGTTCCATCACGTCCCACGCCACCGGTGGCACCTGCGACACATAGTATTCCAACTTCGCCTCCGAGTCTACCAGAGTGATGAGAGCCTTCGAGTCTGCGCGCTGCTTGATTTCGTAAATCCGTTTCACGGCCGCTTCGTTCGTGGCATCGCAGCCCAGGCCCCACACCGTGTCGGTGGGATAGAGTATCACGCCGCCGCGCTGCAAGACCTCCAGCGCCAATTTCACGTCATCGCGGAACACACTTGTGTTCACACGCTTCTTAACCGGTTCTGCGGGTACTTCGTCAGCCCCATCGCGACGCTTCGTCCACTTGATTTTGTCCACAAACTTCTTCATGGGGTCATCTGCATCTCATTTTGCTTGCAAAATTAACACAAAGTTAAGAACTAAATGCATTTTCATTCCACAAAAGTCCCACTTCAAACAACACAAGCGGCGTCTCAAAATGTTGAGACGCCGCTTCTGTTTTGTGAAACGTCCGTTGCGG
>CAMZHB010000111.1 GCA_947306605.1 uncultured Prevotellaceae bacterium
GATGATGAGACGTTGGAGACCCTCTTGATTGAGTTTGGCCAAGGCTACCAGAAGTTCGGGATAGGTGGTGTCGGAAAACTTGTTGATAAGGATATAACCCGTTTCCTTGTCAACCATGTAGGCTGCGTCGATGCTTTTCACGGGTATGTCGCCGCGGGTAACCGTGTAATGGAGCAATTCTTTCTGACCTGCGCGTTTGATTCCCAGTTTTACTTTCGAGTCTTTCGGACCTTTCAGCTTCGACATTGTGACAATGCGGTCTCCGGCTTCGATGCCCACAGTCTCCGATGGGCCGCCTTCTATTACCCGTATGACGCGTGCGGTGTCGTCCAAAAGCGTGAATATAATGCCTATGCCGGAAAAGCTGCCCTTTAAATCCTGCATTTCCTTTGACACGTCTTTGGCGGAAACGTATGTGGAGTGGGGGTCAAGCTCACTTAGAATCTGCGGCATGGCTTTTTCGACGAGGTCAGTCATATTTACTTTGTCGACATACTGGTCTTCGATGATGTATAGCAGGTCGTTGAGCTTGTTACTCGAAGTGTTGATGATGCTGAGCCGGTTTCCCGTGAAGTGATTGGCATAAAAGCTGCCTATGAGTATACCTGCGATGAGGCACAAGGCTACTATGACGGGGAGAAACCGCTGTGCATTGTTTTTGTCCATACTTGCTGTGCCGAATAACGCGTTTAGTCGATGTCAAGTTGTATGGTCTCGATTCCAGCCCGCTTCAAGAGCTCCAGACCATCGTCCAAGCGATAGGTTTCTCCGAATACGACGCGTTTTATGCCTGACTGGATGATGAGTTTGGCGCATTCGATGCACGGGGAAGCTGTTACGTAGAGTGTTGAACCCAAGCTGCTGTTGTGCGACTGGGCTATTTTCGTGATGGCATTGGCTTCGGCGTGGAGCACATAGGGTTTGGTGACGTTGAACTCGTCTTCACAAATGTTTTCGAAGCCAGATGGCGTGCCGTTGAAGCCGTCACTGATAATCATTTGTCCTTTTACGATGAGCGCACCTACTTTCAGGCGGGTGCAATAGGAGTTTTCGGACCAGATACGGGCCATTCGCAGATAGCGTTCATCGAGCATGCGCTGTTTTTCTTCTTCGTGTGTCATTGGACAATAGATTTGATGTGTCTAACTGAGGATACCGTCGCGGCGGAGCAGGGCTTTGATTTCCGGATCTCGCCCGCGGTAGTTCTTATATAGGATTTTGGGATGTTCCGTGTCGCCTTTCGACAGGATTTCATTGCGGAAACGTCGGGCTGTGGTCTGATTGAAGATGCCTGTTTCTTGGAATAAGCTGAACGCATCTGCGTCTAACACTTCGGCCCATTTGTAACAGTAATATCCAGCTGCGTATCCGCCGGTCATTATGTGCTGGAACTGGGTGCTCATGCAGGTTTTCAGTTTTTGCGGCGTGAGCATGGCGCGTCGCCAGGCCTTTTTCTCGAAACGTATGATGTCTTCGTCGAACGGGGTCTCAAGGGTGTAGTAGGCCATGTCGAGCAGGCAGAAACTCAGTTGCCTCATGCAGGCCATTGCAGCCCCCATGGTACGGCTTTTGACCACTCTGTCGATGAGTTCGTCGGGTATGGGTTCTCCGGTCTCAAAGTGAAAGGCAAACGTTCTCAGAAATGCTTTTTCCGTAGCGAAGTTTTCCATGAATTGTGAGGGGAGTTCCACGAAGTCCCAATAGACATTGGTGCCCGAGAGTGCTTCATAGCGACACTTACTGAAGATGGCGTGGAGGGCATGTCCGAATTCGTGCAGGAAAGTCGTGACTTCGCCGAGCGTAAGTAGGGCCGGCTTCTCTTTAGTGGGCTTTGTCAGGTTCATGGTGATGGACACGTGGGGACGTATGTCGTTTCCCTGTTTGTCCAGGTGCTGGTCTGTGAATGTCGTCATCCATGCTCCGCTTTTTTTAGTGGCTCTCGGATAGAAGTCTGCATAGAGTACGGCGAGGTAAGTGCCGTCTTTGTCGAACACTTCGTAGGCTTTGACGTCCTTATGGTAGACTTGGATGCTGCGGTTCTCCCTGAAGGTGATGCCGTAGAGCCGTGTGGCGAGTCCGAAGACGCCTTTTATGACTTGCTTGATCTCAAAATAGGGGCGCAACATTTCGGCGTCGATATTGTATTTGCGGAGTTGCAGTTTGTGGGCAAAATATGCGGTGTCCCAAGGTTTGAGATGGAAGTTTTTATGTCCCGTTTGTTTTTCCGCAAGTCCTATTTCGTTCGCGATATCTTTGATTTCCTGTAGTTCACGTCGGGCTGGCCGGCGGTAGGCTTTGAGCAGGCGGTTGATAAATCGGCTGACGGTCTGTTTGTTTTCGGCCATGCGTTGCACCAGAGCCAGGTCGGCGTAGCTCTTGTAGCCTAAAATCTGGGCATATTCGCGTTTCAGGTTGACGATGTTGCTGACCAGTCCGCGGTTGTCGGTTTCTCCGCCCTGCATGCAGAGCTTGTTGTAGGCCAGATAGAGTTTCTTGCGCAGTTCACGGTTGTCAGCGTAGGTCATGACGGGCCTGTAGCTCGGTGCATCGAGTGTAAAGACCCATCCGGTCAGGTTTCGTTCTTGCGCAGCTTGTTTTGCCAATTCCTTTTGATGTTCCGGCAGGCCGCCAAGTTCGGTTTCGTCGGTGATGTGTACGGAATAGGCGTTGGTTTCCTTGAGCACGTTCTGCGAAAACTGGAGTCCGCTCATCGACAGTTGGAGTGAGAGCTGCTTGAGTTGCTCTTTTTTGTCTTCAGGAAGCCCTACGCCGCGTCGCAAAAAGGCTTCGTACGTTTTTTCAAGGTATGTCTGCTGTTCCGGCTCCAGTTTGGGACGGTCTTCATACACTTTCTTGATGCGTTCGAAGAGTTTTGTGTTGAGCGAAATGCGGTTCTGGTGCTCGGTAAGGGCAGGTATGAGCTCCTGGGCCAGACTTTCGAGTCCGTCAGAGGTTTCTGCGCTCAACAGGTTTCCCATTACGGCGGATGCACGTCCCAGTAACTGTCCTGTATGTGCCATGGCTTCCAACGTGTTGTCGAATGTGGGCGGCTCGGGATTGTTGATGATGGCTTCAATCTCCCGGTCTTCTTCTGCCATGCCTGCTTCAAACGCCGGCTTAAAGTGCTCCAGGCGGATGGAACTGAAGGGTACGGTGCCGTGAAGCGTATTCCACGGTTGCATGAAGGGATTTTCTCCGACGGAAGCTTGTTGCGCAGTTTTCTTAGTCATTTTTGTCCTAAAGGGCTGCAAAGTTACAAATAATTCTGCTTCTAGTTGTTATGTTTGGGCCCAACTTTCGCGCCGGAAGTGAAGATTTAGCAGAATTTATATAAATCTTGCCGACATACGCCCCCATGTTGTCTTCAGCCAATGCCGTTTTGCTCGTTGGCATATTGGACCAGGTCTTGCATTGCCGGCACGGTGATTTGTTTACGTTCGAGTACGATCAGCTTTTGTTGCTCCAATTGGTTGAGCATGTTTGAGACGGCGAGCCGTGTCACTTTCATGTATTCCGCCCAATCAACCATTTTCCCTTTGATGTGCTTTTCTCCGCTCGGTTTCAAGAGGTTATTCTTCAGAATTTGTGTGAATCTACGCACCAGGTCCGACTCGGGAAAGTCCCAAAGCAGCTTGTTCTGGCGTTGGAGGGATGCGCTGAGCAGGTTGAGGAAGTTGAAGCGGCACACCTCGTAGGGCAGCATGTTTTGGATAAGGTAAGATTTCGCTATGAAGAGCATCTGGACGTCGGAGTTGGTTTTGTAAGTGCGTGTGTGGTGCTGCGAAATACCGAAGATGTTTTCAATGCCGATGACAGCGGGTGCGGGCAGTTTTTCGCTGAATGTGAGGCTGTGGTTGGGCGTTTCGCGTTCGGCTATAAGTTCTCCGCGTATCAGGAAGACCAATTCGGTGCACGGGGTGTCGGCTTTGATGACCGTTTTGTCGTGTTCGTATTTGCGGAAGTCCATTTTAACCTTCGACACGATGTCGGTTAGTTCGTTGCGTCCCAGACCTTGGAATAGCGGTAGTTGGAGTAGGATTTCGTAGATGGATTCTTGCATGGCGTAGGTGGTTATTGCCGGACGATGTGTGGTTCCAGTTCGGGGCTGTACATGGCTTTCTCCTGGCCGTCTTCGTCTTGGTAAATGAAGTACCAGAGTATGCCGGGTTCTGATTTGAGTATTTCGACTGCAGATTGCAGACCCATCACCATTGAGGCCGTTGCATACGCGTCGGCTTCGGTACAAGTTGGGGCAATAATGGTTGCTGACAGGAGGGAGTGCTGTATGGGCTGTCCGGTGTGGGGGTTGATGGTGTGTGCATACTTTTTGTCGCCTTCGATGTAGAAGTTTCGGTAGTTTCCACTTGTAGCCAGGGCGGTGTTGGTGAGGCTCAGGACGGTCTGTATGGGGTTTGCCAGGGTGGAGTCGGCTTGTTCTTCGGGTTTAACGACGCCTATGGTCCACGTGTGTCCTTCTTTGTTGTTGCCGGATGCGCGTATTTCGCCTCCTATTTCGATGAGGAAGTTTCGGATTTTGTGTTTCTGCATTTCTTCTGCAACGAGGTCACATCCAAATCCTTTGGCTATGGCGGAGCAATCGAGTTGTATGCCCGGGTGTTCTTTTACGAGCTGTTTTTTGCCGTTGATGTGTATTTTGGTGTAGCCTGTAAGTCGGAGCAGGCTGTCAATGAGGGCTTGTGTGACGTTTTCTTTGTTTTTGAAACCGAATCCCCAGGCGTTGACGAGGGGACCTACGGTGATGTCGAAGGCTCCCCGGGTGGTTTGTGACACGTGTTGTGCGGTGTAAAACAGTCTTCTGAACAGTGTGTCCGTTTCTTGTGTTTCGTTACGGTTGATTCGTGAGAGGGTGCTTTGGGGATTGAAGGCGGAGAGTGAACGGTCGACGCTCTGGAGTGCTTCCACGATGGTTTTGTCGAGGTTCTGCGGGCTCTGATAGGTGATATGGTAGGTTGTACCGTAGATGTAGCCTTGTGTGGTGTGCCATGTGGCGGGGCGGTTGTGGTTCCAAAGTATGTAGATGGTGCCTGCTGCGAGAATCAGGAGCAGGATAAGGTTGCGCAGATGTCGGATGTTGGATTTCATAAGTCTGCTTTAGTGGATTTTTTACGGGACTTGTTCCACTGTATGTCGTAGATTATGTTGAACGTGGCGCTCAGACAGTGTCCGTCGTTGATTCCATATCCGGGTATGTACCATGCCTGGCCTACGGTGCTTTCTTTTTGTTTGAGCCGGAGGCGGTATCGTGCGCTCCATCCGAGGTGAAAGTTGCCCCATATTTTGGCTTCGAGTCCGAATACGAGTTCTCCCCAGGTGCATGAGGCTTTGAGGTCCTTGAAATCGTAAGGTACGGTGTTTCCCCAATAGGGATCGGTCATGGCAGGTCCGCTGAGGTCGTATTTGAAGTTTGAGTAACCGGCTCTCAATCCCCCGTATATGCGGTTGCCTGATCGGACATCGCGTGCGAAATTATAGTCTAAGCCGAGGCGGAAATAGGGTGCGTCGGTTTTATAGTGGAGTTCCGTTTCGTCGTTCGTGTGGTTGGAGTGTCCCAGGCCCATTTCGAGTGTTGGGAAGTACTTTCCTTTGAGGTTCAGACGCATTGTGCCTTCTATTTGTCCGTAGCTTGCGATGGCGTACATGGCTGCTCCCACGGCGTCTGCTGAGATTTGGAAGCCGCATAACAGGGGCAGGGGCTCGTCACTCAAAAGTTGCTGCAGTGTTTCCCCGTTTTCCGCCACCATCATAGCTCCTTCATGTATTGAGGCCGACGCTTTTGCAACGGCATGTATGGTTTTGGGAACCGGTTCAGCCATTATGGGGACGGCAATGTGGCTAATGGAGAACGCTAAGGTAAAGATGAAGGTTGATAGTCTGGTCATAGTTTACGTTAGGATTGACCAACAGGATGCTGTCTATGGCTGTGGGACATTCCGGAGTGGGTTTGCGCCGGTTTATATATGTGTTGGTGATTTTGTG
>CAMZHB010000112.1 GCA_947306605.1 uncultured Prevotellaceae bacterium
ATTACCGCTTTTCATGCGACCTCAAATATAAATTATCCTAATTTTAATGTCGGTGTGCCAGTTTCGGAACTTTGAGAACGGTTCCTTTATGTACGACATCGGCGCTGCTAAGTTTGTTATAAAAAATAATATATGGGACATAGTCTTCCGCATTTGAATAGAAATATTTCCTAGATATGCGTGTCAACGATTCACCTGGCTGTACCTCGTGCTCAGCTAAGGTTCCGATAATAAGGAATCGGCCTCCGGGCAACTGGTCATAGCGTTGGCTCAGCACTTCCGGACTCTCTTCCGATTCATCCGGCTTTGTTTCCGCAGTTTCTTGCAACTTAGGACTTACAGAATCTGTTTTCACCGAATCCACCGCAAACGTATCGGGCTTCGACACCAACGTGGGCTCCTCTGGGGTGCTTTGACACCCGCCGGTAAGCCATCCGTTGCTTCCGGCAAGATAGCTTAGCAACATCAGCATCAGAGTCAGAAGTCCCCAAATGAGGCCATGCCACCGACATGAACGGTTTGAATCATCTCCATCGCCTTCCTGTTCATCCGACACGCCACTCACTGCGTCCGTAGACACCTCTTGAAAATCAGGTGTTTGTTCTATATCTTCTGAGACAGGTTCCGGTATTTCCTGAACCGGCACTTCCGGCTTTTCACTGGCTTGAAATGCATGCATAGGTGCTTCTACCGGAACTTTTTCCTCTTCATCAGCCGATACAACTTCAACATCAGGCACGACAGACAGCGTGTTCAAATCAATATTATCGTCTTCAATCACGACAGTTTCGAAATGTTCGAATGGACGATTGACTCGCGATTTCAAAGATTTGTCCGGTGTAAACGTCAAGCGCAGATGCTCGGAAATCTCTATGCGTTCACCGGTATTAACGTTGACACTCTCGCGGCTATTTACGGTTACCAATTTAAAAGTACCGAGTCCCTTTACCTTAACATAGCTATCCTTCTCCAGAGATTCTTTGATAATCGACAGAGCACAACGAATGAAATTCTCAGACTTCGTTTTGGAGTAGCTATGACGTACAGCCATGCGCTCAGCTAAATCCTGTACAGTTATTTTTCGATTTGCCATCAGAATGTGTTCTGGTTATTTTACTTTATTTCTGAACGTCTCGCTCCATTTAAAGTTTAAGGTCAATTTAGGAGGCACAAGCATCCGTTTCATCGTTGACGGATTTACGATTATACGCTCATTACGTTTTTTCACCTCAAAGGTGCCAAAACCATGAAAGAACAAATCGTTGCCTTCATCAAACTGATTGACCATCTCGTCAATTGTTTCGTCCATCATCTTTTGTGTGTCGCGTACATTCATCTCCATTTTGGAGGCTAATGCAGCTATAAATTCCCGATTATTCATCGTTCTTGGGTTTAGGTACTACATTTCCATATAAATCAAACTCATCGCTACCGGTAATCTCGACATCGTAAAAATAACCGCGGAATAAACGACGATCTTGAGCAGACACAAAAACTTCGCCATCAACTTCAGGAGAATCGTACTCAGTCCTGCCCACATAAAAGTCCGATTCCTTGCGGTCAATAATTACTTCCATTGTTTTCCCCACGCGATTGGCACAGATTTCCTCTGATATAGTCTGTTGCAAAGCCATCAATTCAGACAGTCTCTCCCGTTTAACCGTTTCTGGAATCATGTCATCAAGATGTAAAGCGGCCCAAGTGTCTTCTTCCTCGCTATAAGCAAACGCTCCCATGTGTTCAAAACGCATTTCACGCGTGAAATCGAGCAATTCCTCAAACTCAGCGTCCCCTTCACCAGGGAAGCCAACCATGAATGTGGTACGTAGTGCTATGCCTGGCACTTCTTCACGGATTCTTGTCAAAAGTTCACGCTGATAGGTCCCGTCTGTGTGGCGCCGCATGTTTTGTAACACATTATTACTTATATGTTGGAGAGCAATGTCCAAATATTTGCACACATTAGTCCGTTCCCGCATAACCCGCAACAAATCTGTGGGGAAGGCATTGGGATATGCGTAATGCAAACGCAGCCATTTTACGCCGGGAACATCGGCTATTTTTTCCACAAGTTCAGGCAATGCACGCCTATGATAGATGTCCAGCCCATAATACGTCAGTTCCTGAGCAATAACTTGAAATTCCTTCACGCCGAATGCCACCAAGCGCTCCACTTCACCAACAATCTCCTCCATAGGCCTGCTTTTGTGTTTTCCAGTAATGATTGGAATGGCACAATATGCGCACTTACGGTCACAGCCCTCTGATATTTTCAGATATGCGTAGTGCCTAGGTGTTGTTATCACGCGATGCGTACTACAATCAAACCAGAAAGTTTGTCCCAGGTCCTTTAGCAGTGCATTATAATTGAACTTGCCATAATATCGGTCAACTTGTGGGATTTCTTTGTTTAGTTCGCTAAAAAACCTCTCGCTTAGACATCCGCAAACCAGCAACTTAGACAAACGTCCCTCGTCTTTCGCCTTACACAACTCCAAGATCATGTTGATGCTCTCCTCTTTAGCATCGTTTATAAAGCCACAGGTATTCACTATGGCAATGTCACGATGGAGACGCTTTGGGTTATGAAAAACACGAAAGCCGTTACGATACAATTGAAACAACAAACGCTCAGAATCAACAAGGTTCTTTGAGCAGCCCATCGTTATCAGATCGACAGAACGCCGCATACTAATTCGTATCTGGGAAGAGTGAATCTACAAATTCGCGACGGTCGAAAGGCTGTAGGTCAGAAATTTTCTCACCTAGGCCAATGTATTTCACAGGTACTTGTAACATATGAGAAATGCCGATTACGACGCCACCTTTAGCCGTTCCGTCAAGTTTTGTAATAGCTAAAGAATCCACTTCAGTGGCTTTCGAGAATTGCTTAGCCTGTTCGAAGGCATTCTGTCCCGTACTTCCGTCCAAGACAAGCATGACTTCATCGGGCGCAGTAGGTACTACCTTTTTCATAACATTCTTGATTTTTGTCAGTTCATTCATTAAACCGATTTTGTTATGAAGACGGCCTGCCGTATCAATGAGAACGACGTCAGCAGACGAAGCTACAGCAGAACTTAACGTGTCATAGGCTACACTGGCCGGGTCACTGCCCATCTTTTGCTTAACAATGGGGATTCCAACCCGGTTTGCCCAAATATCAAGTTGTTCAACAGCTGCCGCACGAAAGGTATCAGCGGCACCAAGCACCACATTCAACCCTTGTTGCTTGTACATCCAAGCCAGTTTACCGATTGTCGTCGTTTTTCCTACTCCGTTAACACCGACTACCATTATTACATATGGTTTATGCTCGGATTCTTCGGTTTTGTCGGGGCTTTTAGTTGTATCTTCGCACAACATGGCTGTTATTTCCTCCCGCAATATCTGCTGCAACTCGCTTGTCTTAACATATTTGTCACGAGCTACACGCTGTTTAATGCGATCAATGATTTCAAGAGTTGTATCTACACCGACATCAGACGTAATCAGGACATCTTCCAAGTCATCCAGCACATCGTCATCCACTTCTGATTTTCCGGCAACGGCACGTGTTATCTTCGAGAACACACTTTCTTTCGTCTTAGCCAAACCTTGGTCCAAGACTTCTTTCTTTTCTTTCGAGAATAACCCAAACAATTTCATATATAGCCTTGTTTTGACTGCAAAAATATAACTTTTTGCCCATTTTATCGGTATATTTCGGTCGAAAAACCGCTACAGCGACAAAAAACTGCGGAATAATCGGGGGGTTATGCCAGATTTGATGCCCAAAAGACCGTTTAGAACCACAGTAACACCAGACTCGCGCCACTATGTGGCTTGTCGTTCGTTTTATGTGGCTCGTAAAATCTTTTTAGTGCCTCATAAATTTGCCTATGTGGCTCGTTGTTTGAAGTATGTGACCTGTGCAAACAAACAAGACAGCCATGGCTGTAAAAAAATGACGGATGAAATATTCAAAAAACTTCTGCAATTGCTTTGTCCTTCCCTTGTTTTGGCGTATCTTTGTATTCAAATTCAAGGTTCGAAATATTAAATCATGAACAATCCAATTAAACTGATGAATCTGGCTGCTGACAACATCCGTATCCTATCAGCAGCAATGGTAGAGAAAGCTCGTTCCGGCCATCCCGGAGGTGCCATGGGCGGAGCCGACTTTATCAACGTTTTGTTTTCAGAATATTTAGTCTATGACCCAGAACGCCCCGAATGGGAGGCACGTGACCGCTTCTTTCTTGATCCCGGGCACATGTCACCCATGCTTTATTCTGCATTGGCCCTATCTGGAAAATACACTGTCGAAGAATTAAAAACGTTCCGCCAATGGGGTTCACCCGCTCCGGGACATCCTGAGCGCAATGTGGCCCGTGGCATCGAGAACACCTCAGGTCCGTTGGGGCAAGGTCATGTTTATGCCGTGGGAGCTGCCATTGCTGCAAAATTTCTCAAAGCCCGCCTGAACAATCCTGCCTTTGGCAAGGAAAAAATCTACGCTTATATCAGCGACGGAGGCATTCAAGAAGAGGTATCTCAAGGTGCCGGACGCATAGCCGGCTTACTCGGCTTGAATAACTTGATTATGTTCTACGATGCAAACGACATTCAGTTGTCTACATCCTGCGATGTCGTTTCTGCAGAGAACACAGCCATGAAATACAGGGCTTGGAATTGGAACGTGTTAACCATAGACGGAAATAACTGCGAAGAAATACGCAATGCATTGGACATGGCACTGCAAGAAGCCGAGCGACCGACACTAATCATTGGAAAATGTATTATGGGAAAGGGTTGTGTCGATGCAGAAGGCAACAATTACGAACGCAGTTGCAAGACTCATGGCGCGCCATTGGGACAAGACGCATTTATTAATACTGTAAAAAATCTGGGAGGCGACCCGGAGAATCCTTTTATCATTTATGATGAGGTTAAGGCTCTTTATGCCGAACGCCATAAACAACTCAAGGATATTGTTACCAAACGTCATGCCGAGGAAATGGTTTGGTCTGAGTCTCATCCCGAAGAAGCACGCAAGCAAACAGATTGGTTTGCAAACCGACTGCCAGATATTGACTGGAACATTGAGGTAAAAGCAGGCGCTCCCACACGTAATGCATCGTCTGCAGTACTTACGGAGCTCTCAGCCAAAGTGGAAAACATGATTTGTGCATCTGCAGACCTCTGCAATTCAGATAAAACCGACGGATTCCTAAAACACACCCACAATATCGCACCCGGCGACTTCAGTGGAGGATTTTTCCAAGCCGGAGTCAGTGAACTGACAATGGCATGCTGTTGTATTGGCATGATGCTCCATGGTGGTGTCGTCTCTGCCATGGGTACATTTTTCGTATTCTCAGATTATATGAAACCAGCCATACGTATGGCTGCGTTAATGGAAACTCCAGTGAAGTTTGTTTGGACTCACGATTCGTTCCGCGTAGGTGAAGACGGACCAACCCATGAACCAATAGAACAAGAGGCACAAATCCGCCTGATGGAAAAAGTTAAAAATCATAGCGGGCGAAATAGTATACTTGTTCTGCGTCCTGCCGACGTCAACGAGGCAGTTGTGTGCTGGCACATGGCTATGGAAAACCAGCAAACGCCTACTGCGCTTATTTTCTCAAGACAGAATGTACTGAATCTGCCAGAAGGTACAAACTATGATGGAGCTAAAAAAGGCGGATATGTAGTGTGTGGCGACGAAAAGCCCGATATTGTTCTTTTAGCATCAGGTTCTGAAGTTTCAACTTTAGTTAGCGCGGCTGAATTATTGAAGAATGACGGCATCAAGTATCGTATCGTAAGCATTCCATCAGAGGGTCTATTCCGTAACCAAAGCAAAGAGTATCAAGAAAGCGTACTTCCTACCGGCATCAAACGTTTTGGATTGACCGCAGGCCTTACAGTAAATCTTGAAGGACTAGTCGGAGAGAACGGTGTGGTATTTGGTGTTAATCATTTTGGATATTCTGCCCCCTTT
>CAMZHB010000113.1 GCA_947306605.1 uncultured Prevotellaceae bacterium
AAGCGGTCGCGGAAAGTGTGATAGTGTTGGTAAGCCAACACGGTGGTGGGCACAAGTACAGCCACCTGCTTGCCGTCGGTGGCGGCCTTGAAGGCGGCACGGACGGCTATCTCGGTCTTACCGAAGCCCACGTCGCCACAGACAAGGCGGTCCATGGGGCGCTGGCTCTCCATGTCGTGCTTCACCTCCTGGGTGACGCGCAACTGGTCGGGCGTGTCCTCATAGAGGAAACTGGCCTCGAGTTCGTGCTGCATGTAACCGTCGGCACTGAAAGCAAAACCTTTCTCCTGACGGCGCTGGGCATAGAGACGGATGAGATCGCGGGCAATGTCCTTAATTTTCTTTTTGGTTCGATCCTTGAGCTTCTCCCACGCGCCACCGCCCAAGCGGTTCAGCCGCGGCGCCTCGCCCTCGCCGCCCTTGTACTTGCTGACCTTGTTGAGCGAATGGATGGAGACATAGACCACATCGTTGCCCTGATAAATGAGCTTCATCACCTCCTGCTCCACCCCGCCAGTCACAACACGCACCAGTCCCACGAACTGACCGATGCCGTGGTCCACGTGGGTGACATAGTCGCCGGGCTCGAACTGGTTGAGCTCCTTCAAAGAAAGAGCCACCTTGCCACTGCGGGCACGGTCGCTCTTGAGATTATATTTGTGGAAACGGTCGAATATCTGATGGTCGGTGAACACACAGAGACGCAGGTCTTCGTCCACGAAGCCAGCATGAAGCGTATGATTCACGGGGGTAAACTGCACCTTGTCATTGATTTCTTCAAAGATGTCACGGAGACGCTCCGTCTGTTTAACGCTGTCTGCCAAAATGAACACCTTGTATCCCTCGTCCATGCGGTCGGCCAAAGAATCGGCCAAGAGGTCGAAACTCTTATGATACAACGGCTGCGCATTGGTCTGAAATTTCAAACGGCTGCCTGGCACACGGTCGGGACGATAGCCGAGAATAATCTGACGGAAGGGCTGGATCTCCGTTTGCAGTTCCTCACCACGCAAGAGAAGCGCTTGCTTCAATCGGAGATTGTGCTCTTCGTTTCCCACACCGTCACCGGCGGCCGCCATTTCAAGCAATGCCTGCTGGGAAAAGCCTTCCCGGTAAACCTGTTCCACCGAGTCGCAAACAAATCGCGGATTACGCCACACGGTCAAACTGCCTTGAGGCAAAAAGTTGAACAACGATACCCGCCCGACAGACTCTGCCTCCACGGCCGGGACAATCACGGCTTCGTCTTTGAGCGATTCACTCAGTTGGCTCTCCACATTGAACGTGCGGATACTGTCCACTTCATCACCGAAAAAATCGAGGCGGTAAGGGAGCTCGGAACTATATGAAAATACATCCAATATACTGCCGCGCAAAGCAAAGTCGCCCGGCTCATAAACATAGTCGGTACGTTTCATACCAAGCTCAAGAAGTCGCCTCTCCAAGTCGAACAAATCGTACTTCTCGCCCACCTTTATTCGCAGCGAATATGTTTCTAACGCATCTTGGGCCACCACTTTAGCAGCCAAAGCTTCAGGAAACGTGACGACATACAAAGGCTCGTTGCCTGACGATAGCCGTGAGAGTACTTCAGTACGGAGTATTTCATTGGCAGAATCGTGCTGTCCATATTTTATCGCCCGACGGAAAGCCGACGGAAAGAACAACACACGTTCATCACCTACCAATTGTACCAGGTCATGATAAAAGTAGCCCGCCTCGTCCTCGTCGTTAAGGACAACCAAAACAGATATACCAAGGCCCAACGCTGCAAATGTCAATGCGGGCGCTGAGCCTTGTAGGTTTTCTATATAAACAGGAGTCAATCTCCCGTCAGCCAAGACACGTTTGAGTGCCCTAACCTGAGGATGACGTGCATAGAGGGCAATAAGACCGTCAGCATTCATCTTGTTTTAAAGCTCCACTTGCAAATCGAGGTCCTTTTGCAATAGACCAAGAGTTTTGTTCTTCTTCACCATGGTCTTGAATTGATCTCGGGGATTGAAACGCACGACTTGTTCCTCCGTAACCTCAACCTTTTTGATTGCGATATGAATCTTATGGTTATTGAGCTGTCGCTGAAGGTATGCTTCCAAACGGGGAATATAGGGAAGTATCAGTTTGTTCAACATATCGTTGTACACATGTACCTCAACCAATTCATCCTCTTTCAACAATACGTCCAAACCTTGCATGCGCATACTGGCCACATGGTCTTCTGGTTCCAACGATTGAGCAAACTGCTGCCAATAATACAACAGTTGTTTTTCATCGAAAGGAATCTCACCCAACACAGCCGGTTGCTCTGTCTGAATCTGAACTGGCTCCTGTACGGATTCAACTGGTTGTTGTGAGGTTCTAGGCTTCTCGTCGGCACTGGATGTACTTAATTTTATCTTGGCTATCTTCGAAATTTTAGGTAAAGGAGATGGCACGGTACTCTTGATTGAAGAGTCCGTCTTAACTGGCTCTTTTGCTTGCGATACTGCTTCTGGCGCTGGCTGGGTTGCAACTTTTGCCTGGGGCTTGGCTGCGGGCGTAACAACGGGCGCTGTGGCTACAGCGGCTGGCGCATTCGTGTCACGGAACAGGGATTTTAATGTCTTTTGGGGACGAGCCCCACCACTGGTATCATCTTCATTGAACTGGGCCGTTTCTATCAAGGCGATTTCCACCGCCAAACGTTTGTTGTAAGCGTTCTTATATTCATTTGAACAACGGTCACAACGGGCAATGGCGTAATACAAGAATTTTAGGCTGCATTTCTTCGATTGCTCCACATAACGTGTTTTTAAGTTGGCTGCCACATCAAGCAATGCCACTGTTTCTTCGTCACGACTTACCATCACATTCCGCAAATGACTGGCAAGTCCACCCATGAAGACTCCACCATCGAAGCCTTTGTTCACAATGTCATTGAACAACAACATGGCTGCGTTCACTTGGTGCTCCACCAATTTCTCCGTCATTTGGAAATAGTAGTCATAGTCCAAAAAATTCAGACTCTTCAGTACGCTCTCATATGTAATGTTTCCACCGGAAAAGTTTGTCACTTGGTCGAAAATAGACAGGGCGTCACGCATACCTCCGTCTGCTTTCTGTGCAATTAGATTCAACGCATTCTCCTCGTATGTAATGCCTTCTTTACCTGCCACCATCTTCAAGTTGCCAGTGATGTCTTCAATTTCCATTCGATTGAAATCGAAAATCTGACAACGGCTCAGTATCGTGGGCAGAATCTTTTGTTTCTCCGTTGTAGCCAAAATGAATATCACATACGAAGGTGGCTCTTCCAATGTTTTGAGGAGTGCGTTGGCAGCACTGGCAGAAAGCATATGTACCTCGTCAAGGATTATCACTTTATATTTTCCCAACTGGGGCGGGATGCGTACTTGATCTATAATGGCGCGCACATCTTCCACCGAATTGTTTGCTGCAGCATTAAGTTCCTGAATGTTCATGCTTCGCTGCTCATTGAACGACATGCAACTCTCACAAGCATTGCACGCCTCACCGTCCTTGAGGGGATTCATGCAGTTTATGGCCTTGGCAAAGATGCGGGCACAGGTGGTCTTTCCCACCCCGCGTGGACCACAGAACAGATATGCACTCGCCAACTTATGACTGGTAATGGCACGCTTCAGTGTATCGGACAACGCACGCTGCCCGACAACATCATCGAACGTCTGCGGACGATACTTACGTGCAGAGACGATAAAATCCTTCATTTCTTATTCAAACAATTATTCTTCCGCAAAGTTATAAAAAAGTCCCTTAAACGATGCCCTTGGTTCAAAGGAATTATTTACCTTTGCGCCATATTCGCATCAAGTCCATGTCAAAAATACGTTCTTTTTGGAATTTTATTTGTCGCTACAAGTACATTGTGGCCATTATTGTGTTTATTGCTGTCGTTGGCTTTCTCGACACAAACAGTTATTTCAACATCTCAAAGCTCAAGACTGAAGCCCGCCAACTGGAACACGAGAGAGACAATTACATGTTACAATATGAGCGTGACACCAAGCAACTCCACGAGCTCGAGTCCAGCCCAAAAGCCATGGAACGTATCGCCCGTGAACGCTACTTCATGAAAAAGCCCAACGAAGATGTTTTTATCATTAAGGATAACTAAATCGAGCTTCTCATGAAAACTTTGACTCCCCTCCAGAACTTTATCTTCCAATTCGGCGGATGCCTCCTCATCTGCGGACTCTTTCTCCGCATTCTCAATCTCACCAGTCTCGGCACATGGATTTATAGCATCGGAACCATCGCCTTTGCTGCCATGCAAATCATTTCCCGTTACGAAGGCCCTTCTTTCATCATCCGCCGATTAAGACGCCAGCAGATTATCGGAGCCTTGTTACTCATTCTCAGTGGGGCCCTGATGATGGCTCAGGACTTCCGGTGGATATTCACACGTAACCAGTGGGTGGTTTGTCTCATGGTTGCAGCCATTCTTGAAGTATACACAGCATTCCGCATTCCGGCCGAATTGAAGAAAGAAGGAAACTGAATGTCACTATTGTCATTTTGTTTTTTTTACAAATAAGCCGGTTTTCCTCTGTATTTCAACAGACTTTAACGTCCTTTTCTGAAACAAGCATAAAAGTCCTTGTTTTTGATTAACTAATGGCGCGCCGTATCAACAAGATTACTATATTTGCACCACAAAAGTCAGACACCAACTGATTATGCGAAGAAAATCCGTCATTAACGATGACGTTCATGCGCCCACAACCTCCACAAAAAAAGGCTGCGGCGCATTGCGCTTGTGTTTTATCTGCCTCGCTACACTGTGTTTCATGGCATGCAGCACGCAATACAACATAAACGGCGATTCTAGCGTCTCCACTCTCGACGGACGTATGCTCTATTTAAAGGCCGTCAGCCAGAACAACAGCATGGAGAGCATCGATTCCTGCGAAGTCGTTCACGGCAAATTCACCTTTATGGGCACTATGGACTCCATCTGCATGGGTGAGCTCACTATGGACAACATCAGTGTGATGCCGGTGGTTATCGAAAACGGAGAAGTCACAATCTTCATCAACGATATGGAGCAACGCGTTGTCGGCGGAGCCCTTAACAACAAATTGTATCAGTTCCTTGGTGCACGCAACCAGTTGGAAAACGAAATCATGGAGCTTTCCAGCCAAGAGGCACGCGCCATTCTTTCGGGCTACAATCCCGTTGAGTTGCACTCTAAGTTACAGGAGAAAATGGACAAGGTATCAGCCAAAATCGACCGTTTGGAAGCAAACTTTGTCATCGACAACGCTGACAACATCCTGGGCCGTTCTTTCTTTATGGAGTTGTGCAACCGCACACCGGGGCCTATGCTCACGCCACAGATAAAGCAGATTCTAAAGAAAGCACCGGCCAAGTTCCGCCATTTGCCCTTCGTAGAGAGCTATGTGCGTGCCGCTGAGGCCAATCACCGTTTCATCAGGCAGACAACACAATAATAAGGATATATACATGCAAACACATCGGGGCGATTCCTGTTGGAACCGCCCCGATGCTTTTATATCTGTCGTGATTACTCCACTTTCTGTAGGGCAGCCTTGGCTTCGCTCATCATCTTATTGATGTCCAAGTCAGCCTCCATCTTTATTCCACTCAGAGGCTTGAGCAATTCCTTAATCATTTCTTTCTTTTCGGGCGTGGCTTCAGCCGAGAGGATACGCAATTTCTCGTATTGCTGAATACCCTCGACCAAACGTTCAAAACGGATGCTGCTGCCACCGGGATAGGCCAGGAAGCAGTCGCCCGAAGCCCACGAACGGACGGGGAAACGTGTGTCGCGCCAAGGTTCATCCACCCAACTGTTGTAAGCCCAGCGCAGATAGCCATTGTAGCCCACGGCAAAAGAGTGCCAGCCCAAATAGGCCGACTCGGCGGGGGGCGAGAACGTGAACGTGTTGGGACGGTCAGGACTGCAGCACGCG
>CAMZHB010000114.1 GCA_947306605.1 uncultured Prevotellaceae bacterium
TTTGTGTTTTGTTTTGTGTTTGGTGTTTTGGGGTTGGGTGTGGTGGTTGTGTTGCCGTTGAACTTCTTGCGGTCACTCACAAGGAAGTAATACCCTCCCGCCTTCAGGTCCTTTATTTCTTTCACTTGGGCCAGCCCCTCCAACGGATTTGTTTCGTCGGCACGGGCGGCATTGCCTCCAAAGATGCTGCCTGTAAGCAACATCGTCATGAAAAACACGAATTTTCTCATATAATCACTTTTTTGATATTTCCATTTGAGCATACAAAATTACTAAACACATTTATTTTTTCCCGCCTCAAAGTTGAGAAAAACGGAAACGCATATAGATATTATGATTGTGCACAACCGTGGTGCAGTTGGAACGCTTGACTCGGACAAAGTCTTGCCTCAACGTCTTTTGTTTCTCAAAAACTTGAACGCGGCGTAGGCATTTATGTTTAAACGATTATGATACAAGCGATAATCTGAAGCGTTACGGTTGTCACGGATAGTGTATTCCACGTTTGCCCCGGTCACAAGGCATGGGGTGATGTTCCACACGGCAGCCACTCGGGCCACTCCGCCGAACGTGAGTTTCATCTTTTTGTCGTAAAGAGGGTTAAGGTTTTCCAGCCTTTCCATCTTCTTTTTCACCCTATGCCCCTCTTCGTCTTCAACCCATTCGTAGGCGTCGTAGTCCATGTGGTTGTACACGTTGACGGTAGGTCTTACGGAACCGTGGAGCAAGAACTTGCCCTTGTTGGGAGTCCAGTTGTAGCCGTAGCCGGCGCCCAACGCTATGCCGAACGCGCTGAAATGCTCGCGGCTGGTTTCCAGTGTGTCCTCACTCATGTTCAAGAGGTCGCGGGCATGGAGGCGGCTGTAGTTGACATCGCCGGTTACAAAGAAACTGCCGGCGCTGCGACGCTGTATGTACTGCGCATAGTTGGCGGCACTCATCGAGAACTTGCGGTGGTTGAAAGCGTAATAGAAGTTGCCGTACCAGTGCACTACGTCGTCAAGCTCCCAATCATCGTTTTCACCTATTTGCTCTTCGCTTTCCTCGTCAATCAGGTCCGTACGTTCATACACCGAGTGTTCGGCTATCTCGTCGATAATATATGGTCTTTCCAACGCGCCCAACTCGTACATCGAATAAAGGAATTCATACATAAACGGGAGGTAACGGTAGTCGCGGAACCGGGCATTGCTGAGACTGTTGCGTTCAAAACCGAGTTTGAAGCCGAATTTGTTTCCGTTGCTGCCAACAACCAACGACCGCTTGCTGCCGCTGCTGTTGAGAGCAAAGCCGTAACTGAGTGAAAGACCGCAATAGCTCACCCTCAGTGCCGCTACACTCTGGTTGGTGCGCGACAAAATCTCTTCCGTCTCATATTTCTCGATACCGGGATATCTCTCATAGACGTCGGGGTCGTTCCAACTGAAGGGGATGTGGACGTTGTCGCGCCCCCAGGCGTTTTTGCTCACCATGGCCACCATCAGTTTGTACTTGGGCGCAGCGATGTAATTGGTATCAAGCTTTGAATACTTGATTCTGTCTATACCCATGTCAATGCGGTCAAAAAAACCGCTGACTTCCTGGGCTCTGCCGGTTACAGTGACCATGAACAACAGAAGGAGTGCAGCTATGTGTCGCTTCATGCTTGTTTATTCGTTTTCGATGTGCAAAGTTACGACTTCTGTCACTATACACGGTGCAGACTGTACAACTTTTTTATAACTGAGAAATATATGCAGCCAAACGTCAAGCCAAAAAATCTCGCAATTATTGACTCTTCCGGACAGAAACAAGATTTTCGGCACTCAAAGGCGGCGTTTCGGGCCGCAGAAACGGCGTCTCAAAATTTTGAAACGCCGCTTCTGTTTTGCCATATCCGACACCCTTTGGAAATCAGGCGTTTACGAAACGCCCAAATTTCAGGTAAAAAATCTTGACAAAGGCCGCCGCGCGGGGATGAGCAACAGCCCGCCCGACAACTATACATTATATAATAAAAAGCACCCCGACTCATCTGAGCCGAGGCACTTAACCATAAAATATATTAAGAAGTGATTCTGTTTATTTCAGCACACCAAGCTCTTTGCCTACTTTGACGAAGGCGGCGATGCACTTGTCGAGGTGTTCGCGCTCGTGGCCGGCACTGATTTGCACACGGATACGGGCCTGTCCCTTCGGCACTACGGGATAGTAGAAACCGGTGACATAGATGCCTTCGTCCTGCAACTTGGCGGCATACTTCTGCGACAGCGGGGCGTCGTAGAGCATGACGGCACAGATGGCGCTCTGGGTGGGCTTGATGTCAAAGCCGGCGGCCATCATCTTGTCGCGGAAATAATTCACGTTCTCGACAAGTTTGTCGTGAATGGCATTGCTCTCCTTGAGCATCTTGAACATTTCGATGCCTGCGCCCACAAGACCCGGGGCCAAAGAGTTGGAGAAGAGGTAAGGACGGCTGCGCTGGCGCAACAGGTCGATGATTTCCTTGCGGCCGGTGGTGAATCCGCCCATGGCGCCACCGAAGGACTTGCCGAGAGTTCCGGTGTAGATGTCCACACGGCCGTAGGTATTGAAGAATTCGCTCACACCGTGTCCGGTGGGACCTACCACGCCGGCCGAGTGGCTTTCGTCAACCATCACAAGGGCGTCGTACTTTTCGGCCAAATCGCAAATCTTGTCCATCGGGGCCACGTTGCCGTCCATGGAGAACACACCGTCGGTGCAAATGATGCGGAAACGCTGGGCCTGGGCCTCCTGCAGACATTTTTCGAGTTCGGCCATGTCGGCATTGGCGTAGCGGTAGCGCTGGGCCTTGCAGAGGCGCACACCGTCGATGATGGAGGCGTGGTTGAGGGCGTCGCTGATGATAGCATCTTCCTCGGTGAGCAGAGGCTCAAATACACCGCCGTTGGCGTCGAAACATGCGGCATAAAGAATGGCATCTTCGGTCTTGAAGTAATCGCTCACGGCAGCCTCCAGTTCCTTGTGAATGTCGGCCGTGCCACAGATGAAACGCACGCTCGACATACCGAAGCCACGCTTGTCCATGGCATCCTTGGCGGCCTGGATGAGGCGCGGGTTATTGGACAAACCCAGATAGTTGTTGGCACAGAAGTTGAGCACTTCCTTACCGGCCACTTGAATAGCTGCTTGCTGCGGGCTCTCAATGAGACGCTCGTTCTTGTACAATCCTGCTTCTTTAATCTCTGCCAGGGTGTTGGCGAGATGTTCTTTCATTTTTCCGTACATATTTATTAGAGTTTTTGAAATTCTAGTACAAAGGAACTACTTTCTGCTGAAAAAACAAAACAAACAGCACGTGAATTTCAAAAAAAAGTTGTTCCTTTGCATAGATTTAAGACGAAATAACCTGTCATAAGTTTTTACAAGATGAAAAAAATATTGGTAATTGGCTCTACAGGCCAAATTGGTTCCGAACTGACTATGACGCTCCGCGCCCAGTACGGAAATGAAAACGTGGTGGCCGGCTACATCGTCGGCGCCGAACCCAAGGGCGAACTGCTCGAATCAGGTCCCTCCGAAGTGTGCGACGTGACCGACGGTCCCGCAATCAGTGCCGTAGTCAAGAAGTATGGCATCGACACCATCTACAACCTGGCCGCCCTGCTCAGCGTTGTGGCCGAAGGCAAACCCAAACTGGCTTGGAAGATTGGCATCGACGGCCTGTGGAACGTGCTCGAAGTAGCCCGCGAGAACCAGTGCGCCGTCTTCACCCCGAGCTCCATCGGTTCGTTCGGTCCCAACACCCCACACGTGATGACCCCGCAGGACACCATTCAGCGCCCGCGCACCATGTACGGCGTCACCAAGGTGACCACCGAATTGCTGAGCGACTACTTCTTCCTGAAGTTCGGCGTTGACACCCGTGCCGTACGCTTCCCCGGCGTCATCTCCAACGTGACTCCTCCAGGCGGCGGCACCACAGACTATGCCGTAGACATATACTATTATGCCGTGCGCGGCGAGAAGTTCACCTGCCCCATTAAGGAAGGCACGCTCATGGACATGATCTACATGCCCGACGCCCTCAAGGCCGCCATCGACATCATGGAAGCCGACCCCAGCCGCCTCATCCACCGCAATGCGTTCAACATTGCCTCCATGAGCTTCGCGCCAGAAACCATCTACGCTTCCATCAAGAAGTACAAGCCCGACTTTGAAATGGTCTACGACGTCGACCCGCTCAAGCAAAGCATTGCCGAAAGCTGGCCCGACTGCATGGACGACTCCTGCGCCCGTCAGGAATGGGACTGGAACCCAGTCTACGACCTCGACGCCATGACCCGCGACATGCTTGAGAAATTGCCTTTGCGCATTCTCTAACTTCATTTGCCTCTTTTTTCATATCATAAGTGTTTGTGTTGCGCGCTCCTATGTGAATAGTGGCGCGCTTTTTGTACATTCCAGTTTGCAGAATTAGCAAAAAGACCGAATTTTTGCCAAAATTCGGTCTAAAAGTTACTTTTTTGATGAAAAAACTTACATTTTGTCACAAACTGTTTGGTCAGAATGCCAGAAATGTCTAATTTTGCATACAGAAACTCATAGTTTAAGCTTCATTGTATGATCTATTATTAATTAGATAGTTTGAGGTTCGTTTGTGTTCGTGCTTTGTAGCGATACACGGTGCGCAACAAAATTTACTTTTAACAAGTGGGAGGACGCTTTCGGGCGTTCTTCATTTTTTATATAGATACCTCATCTGGCCCGTTTGCCAAGCGGCAAGCGATAGCTCAGCGACAATTCCGTGAGATAAGCCTTCGTTTTGTGGGCATGGATGTCATAGCCTACGCTCAGGGCGCGGTTCAGCCACGGCAGATTATAGTTCAAACCGATGCGTTCATAGAAACCGAACTCCTCGTCCGTATCGGCCCAATGGCTGAAGGGGCGGCTCAGATATGGGCCGGCGGCCACACGCAACTGCATACGTTTATAATAAAAGGTATGGCGTGCACTGATGCCCCAACTCTGTTTCTGGACATTGCGCGGCCGCCCGGGGTTTTGCACTTCAATGCGGCCCAGGTAAGGCTCATGAATAAGGTCCAGTCCGACACCCGAAGCAAAACGCCGGTCGTAGCGGTACATGAGAGCCGCTGTAAGCCCATAAGCCACATAGAGCGGATAGGAGCCGTAGGTCAACGGACGCCCGGCCGCCTGGTCCTTCTTGTCCACCAGCCACTCGCCCAATGCCGTCTTCAGTCCCGTGCGCCAGTCGAACTCCAGGAACAGACCTTTGTCATCGAACGGCACAAGCGGCCCCTTGTCGGCCGCCACCGTTTCGCGCTCGCCCGTCAGACAGTAGGCTGCGCTGACTCCCAGTCCCACACTATTCACGCCCTTGTTCGGCCGCGACAAAGCCCCGTTTGACAAATGATGGAACTCCGGCCCCATACGCAAAGTCCAGCGTCCCGTTTGCCAGGCTCCATAAAACGCGGCGGCGAAATACACACTCCAATGGGAACCGATGAGTTCGTTCTCGGGATTGTTCTCACGGTGCCATGTGCGCGTACTGCGCCCCACACCGTTGCGCAGAGCAAAACTCACGGAAGTATTGCGCGTGGGACGTACGACAGGCCAGTCAAATTCCACAAAAGCCACCCACGATGTCCCCAGACGCGACGGTTCAGCGTCGGGCATAAAGTCCGGCTGCTTCACCCTCACGCGACTGAAATCCGTCATCATCAGTCCGGCGGCGATGGTCGGATAATTGTATGACCTCACATAACCCGCCGTGTCCTTCGCCCACGAATGCCAGCGCCAGGCCACGCCCACGCTCCCCATGTCGCGGCGCGGCACCTTGATATAGGGGTCCACCTCAAGCGCACGGCCCACATTGCCTTCAACGGCCACACTCTGGGCCCACAACGTCCATGGCAACAAGCACACGAACACCGCAAGAACCATACGAACTGAGCGCAAACAGGAC
>CAMZHB010000115.1 GCA_947306605.1 uncultured Prevotellaceae bacterium
GTTCGCCCAGTTCGCGCAGGGCATAGGGAGGGTCGGCAAAGACGACGTCGAAAACCTCGGCACAACGCTCAATATAACGCAAAGCGTCGGCACGGAGGGGACAAGCGGCAGCATCGCCGAGACTGTGCATCATGTCGTGGATAAAGGCATAGTGACGCGGGTCTTTCTCCACAGAAACCACACGGGTAGCACCGCGCGATAGGAATTCGAGCGAGATACTGCCCGTTCCAGCGAACAAATCGAGCACACGGAGTCCTTCGAAATCGACCCGGCTGCGCAGGACATTGAACAAGTTTTCTTTTGCGAAATCCGTCGTAGGACGAGCCTTGAAATTCGAAGGCACATCGAAGTGTCTGCCCTTGTATTTACCAGTTATGGCCCGCATAATTCAAAATGTACGTAGCAACAAATTCACAAAATCGTAGGGCAAAGCACTCTCCCGGCACAATGGTGTCCCGGGAAATTCTTCCTCAATGCGCACGGGGAATACATTTGGCAAATAGGGTTTCGTGCTTTTCTGCATCGTGTCGACCATAACGGCTTCGCCGCTCACATAGACCTCGTCTGAGGAAGCATCAAATCCCCACGTCTTGGCCACATGGAGCGTATAGTAAAGCGCGTCCTCAGGATGGTGGAGCGTGAACGCATTGTACAATTCAATCCTGCCGCTTCGGCATGCAGCGACACTCATAGATTCCGCCGTCAAATTGACAAACAGGCGGCGACGCGGCAAAGCGCGGGGACTGGAAGCCGCAAAGTGTAGCAGAAGCGGCGTCTCCACACTTTGGAACACCACCTGCGGAAACGCTTCCTCCAACGTCCGGCACACAGCCTTGTCCACGCCAAAGAGCAGCACTGCATCCTGACGCGGCAAAGCATCGTAGAACACACGGAGACGACCACGACGGCCCGGGAAATTGAAAAAATAAAGCGCCTCACACGCGTCCTCGTCAAATTCACTGAGAGGCACCAGTGTAGCCCGGCCCTCACACAAAGCACGCACCTCACGATACTCACTACTAGCGAATGGCTGAGACCGCAGAGCTTCGTGCACACTCACATTAAGCGAAACGCCCGGTTTAAATGGCACCGTCTTGATTTCATAATCGACCTGACGAGAACCGTCACAGGCCGCAAAAAACATACCATCGTTACCTAACCTTATATATAAGGTGTCCATCATGTCTTGCCCCATTTTTGTTCAGACTTTGGGAGCAAAGGTAGAAAAAAACTGCGAAAAAAGCGGTCCAAAGAGGCATTTTCAGACAAATATATGGTAATTTTGCCATTAAATACCTGTCTGGAGTTATGATTCAAGACACATTCTTACGCTGTTTAGCCCACGAATTTCCTTTTGAAATGAATGCGACACAGGAAGAAGCCGCCCGAGGGCTTGCCGGGTTCGTACTGTCGCCTTTCGGACACGGTGTCCATATTCTCAAAGGCTATGCCGGCACAGGAAAGACGTCGTTAGTGGCCGCTTTGGTGCGGACGCTGTCCGCTCTCCGCAAACAGACGGTACTCATGTCACCCACAGGACGCGCCGCAAAGGTAATGGCGCTTCATGCGGGGTATCCGGCTTTTACCATCCACAAGATAATCTACCGGCAAAAGAAGAAAAACGACCAGGAGGCAGGCTTTACACTTAATCATAACAAATATCGGCATACGCTTTTCATTGTTGACGAAGCGTCAATGATAGCTAATGACGACAATGGGCCGTCTCTGTTCGGCTCCGGACAACTTCTCCGCGATTTGGTAGAATTTGTATACAGTGGCACCGGTTGCCGTATGCTCCTAGTCGGCGACACGGCACAATTACCTCCCGTCAGTGAGGAATTGAGTCCGGCTCTCTCTCCGGCAATACTACAAAGCTTCAACCTAACTGTGACGGGCTACGAACTGACTGAAGTCATGCGCCAAAGTGAACAGAGTGGCATTCTATTTAATGCCACCCGTCTGCGACACAACTTGAGTACAGACATGACGGGACAGGCTCCGCTGATGAGATTTCAGACATTTCAAGACATTAAGCCCGTTCCAGGCACAGAACTTATTGATGCACTGGAGCGCAGTTACGACCAATGCGGCACCGAAGGCACTATCGTCATCACACGATCCAACAAACGGGCCAAAGCATACAACAACGGCATCCGAAGTACCATCTTCGGCCGTGATGAAGGCATTACAACAGGCGACATTGTCATGATAGCCCGCAACAACTATTATTGGACGGAACAAACAGCGGCTTCTCTTGCTGAAGAAGAGGAAATGCCTATGGATTTCATCGCAAACGGAGACATCGCTATCGTACGTCGCATCCGTCAATTCCATGAATTCTACGGGCTTCACTTTGCTGATGTCACTTTAGTCTTTCCTGATTACAACAATTTCGAAATGGACGTGCGCGTTATACTGGAGGCACTCACAAGCGAAACACCTGCTTTAAGCCCGGACGATTCTGATAAACTTTATCATGGTGTTCTCGAAGATTATGCCGAATTCCCGCAACGACGCAAACGTATGGAAAAACTCCGTCAAGACCCTAATTATAACGCCATACAGATTAAGTACGCCTATGCCGTCACTTGTCATAAAGCACAAGGAGGTCAATGGGAGCATGTTTATGTTGACCAGGGATGGCTCCCGGAAGATGGCATTGATGCCAGTTATTACCGTTGGCTATACACGGCTTTGACACGCGCCACCCGACAACTGTATCTTGTAAATTGGCCCGAGAAACAAACAGAACAATAATTATTTCAAATCATACCGACATGTCAAACTTCAACATTAAGAACGTGTTCAAAAACTTCGGCCGCGGCGATTTCATCTTTTGTGCCATGGTCGCTTACTTCTTTACCTGGTTCAATGCTCTCAACAACCTGAAAAGTTTATGCCTTAAGGACATCGGCAGCCTCGTCATAACCTACGTGTTCTGGCTCTTGTTTTTCCTCATCATTATGGGAATCGTCACCACATTCATTACCCGGCGCCCCGTGTTCGGGCAACACAAAGCCTACTACTTTCCTCTGACGACGCTCTTGCCCATCGCACTGATTATCGTCGGCCTGTTTGCTGGCTCATTCTATTTGATAGACCCTGTCAAAACCATATTCCATACTTGGGTTTACATCATTGGCTATTTACTGGGAGTTGTTGTACTCCTAACGGGACTTTATTTCATGACCAAACCAAAAAAATAGTTTAATACGTGAGACCATAGTCACCATGATTGGAACGATTGTCAACACAGCGGCAATAATTGTCGGCAGTTTCATCGGAGGCACCATTCACAAGGGCATTAAAGAGGAATACACGCATGTCCTTTACAACAGTTTGGGGTTATGCACCATTGTCTTGGGTTGCAATGCCGCCATCTCCCACATGAAAGAGAGCCACTGGCCTGTACTCTTCATTATGTCACTTGTCATCGGTGGTGTAGTCGGTACTGCGTTGAAACTGGACGCTCGTGCCAAATCCTTGGCGAAACATGCCGGAGGCGAAGGTCTGGCACAGGGATTAACAACCGCCGTATTGCTCTTCTGCATCGGCACACTGAGCATTGTGGGTCCCATGAACAGTGCCTTACATGGCGACAACACATTTTTATATACAAATGCTACGCTCGATCTGGTGTCTTCTGCTGTCCTTGCAGCAACTTACGGCTATGGCATTGCCCTCGCAGCGATTGTTCTGTTCCTTTGGCAAGGTTGCATCTACGCGCTCACACTCACAGCAAGCGGGATGCTGACGCCTGAAATGATTACAGAAATTACCATCGTGGGTGGTGTACTCATTTTAAGCACCGGTATCACGCTTTTGAACCTGAAAGACTGCAAGACATTAAACCATATTCCCGCTTTGTTCGTCCCTCCCGTTTTTTTCATCCTCAAACACCTTTGGGAATCCTTCTTCTGATATAGACAATCATGCCTAACGACCTCCTATTTTCACCTGCCGCCCCCCATCACAAAGAATGGTTACGCCAACGCGCACTTCCGTGCGGGGGAAAGAATTGTGACATCAGCATAATGAACCTTTGCGGATGGCAATTCAGATATCACACCGAGATTGCCCTTTGGAAAAACCACGTATTCGTGAGATTCCTCTCATCAGGTCAGAGAGCGTACATTGTCATGTTTGACAAAAACGATATTCGGAATGCCGTGGAACGTTTGCTTGAAGAATGTAAGGCCAACGATGAGCCACTGCGGCTCATGGGTGTTTGTGAAGACATGTTGCCAATCCTCGAAACGGAATTTCCACACCGTTTCGCTTATGACTACGACCGCGATTACTGCGACTATATCTATCGTCGCGAAGCTCTCGCCACACTTGCCGGCAAGAAACTGCAGCCCAAGCGGAACTTTGTCAACCGCTTCATAAAGAACTACCCCGATTACGACTACCATGCCCTCACCCACGACGACATTCCCGCATGTTTGGCTCTCGACGACCAATGGACTCACCGCAACGCCAGTGATGCCGTCAACGAAGACGAATTGGCCGAGCGTCAGGCTATCAGTTACGTATTCCATCATTGGGATGAACTGGACGGACGCGGAGGTGTACTATACGTCAACCGACAACTGGTGGCTTTTACCTATGGTGCGCCTATCAACGAACAAGTGTTTGATGTCTGTGTCGAAAAAGCCAATCCCTTTTACGAAGGTGCCTACGCCATGATCAACAAATCGTTTGCCGCCAGCCTACCTGAGCACTACGAACTGCTTAACCGCGAGGAGGACATGGGACTGGAAGGTCTGCGAAAGGCAAAACTGTCGTACCATCCCGAGATACTGTTGAAAAAATACATCGTTACGGAGAAATGACATGAATGGCAATCAGCTGAAAAACGGATGCCGTGCGCTGTGGGAGCAGGTTTTCAACGACAGTCCCGCATTCGTGGACCTTTACTTCGAACGTCGCTTTAGCGAGGAACGCACTTTCTATGCCGAACGCGGAGGCCGCGTAGTCTGCGCTATGCAAAGT
Organism: uncultured Prevotellaceae bacterium; assembly: GCA_947306605.1. Taxonomy (GTDB): domain Bacteria; phylum Bacteroidota; class Bacteroidia; order Bacteroidales; family Bacteroidaceae; genus UBA6382. The sequence goes on from CAMZHB010000115.1 coordinate 4,996, forward strand.
CTGCCCTACACCTTTAATTATCTGGGCAAGACACTGCCTGTAGGCTACGTGTCGGGACTCGCCACGCTACCAGCCTTCCGTCGTCAAGGCTTGGCCTCATATGTGCTCCGACAATCCCATGACTCCCTGCGCCGCGAAGGAGCAGCGTTCTCCTTTCTCATCCCCTCCGACAAGGATGCCGCACAGTTTTACACCGCACACGGCTACCGGTTCTGTTTCCGCAAACCCATGTTCACTCACCTCCCCGACGGCGAAGACATTGACACGCTCACGCCCGACGTAGTCAGATTTATTCAAAATCAAATGCGACATAGAAAAAACTACATCGGACATAGTGCCGACGATATCCGAGATATTTTCGACACAGTCAGCATCGAAGGCGGCGGCATACGCATCCAGAGGGAACAAGGACGCATCCTCTCCGCCACCGTCTACGACAAAGCCGGCGGTAAAGTGCACATCCACGACCAATTCACCGACACCGGTGAAACATCATCCGACAACTACCATCGGACAGCCCAAATAGGCATGGTCAAAATCATCGACACAGACGCATTGCCCCACATCGACACGCTCAGAAGCTTCCAGCCAACCATGAGCATGATGCTAGACTGAAACCAAACAGTTTATGAGACTGGAAACTAAAAAAAAACTTTATAACAAGTGCAACTAATATTTTTTTTGTATATTTGCACTCTGAACAATAATCAATTTACTAAACTTAATGATTAAAATGAAACACGTAAAGTTATTCGTAATGGCATTGGTTTGCCTCTTTGTCTCGGCCGCCTGCTTCGCCGACGACAAAATGATTCCCGTTGAGCAACTTCCCGCAACGGTAAAGACGTTTATCAAGCAGCACTTCCCCCAAAAGACCATCCTGTACGCAGAGAAAGACTCTGAAATCCGCGGCGTGAAGTATGAAGTAAGACT
>CAMZHB010000116.1 GCA_947306605.1 uncultured Prevotellaceae bacterium
TGACTCAAAGCAGGTACTCTCCAGATAAGACGGATAGTAGCCATGGTGCAGGTAGTTTTGTAGGTAGTTCCACGGACGTACCTTCAGCAAAATGTTCTTTTGCGTGATTTCAGTGCGATAGAGTATGTCTTCCAGTGAAATGCGAGGTAAGTTGCCTTGCGTTTGCAGGTTGATGTATTCACGGAACGAGAAGCCGTGTAACACGTAGCTGTGACTGATTTTGTTAAGTTCGAAATCTTCGTCGTTAGGACGTTCTACAGTCGTTGTACCATAGATGATATGCAAACCGGGAAAACGATGATAACATTCACACAGTTCTTCCTGCCAGCCATTCTGTTTAAATATCTGATCAATGATGAGAACTTTACCTCCACGCTTCACAAATTCCTCGGCAAAATCCACAATGCCTCGGCCTTGGAAGTAGAAACTGTTCATGTTAATGTAGAGGCAACGCCCCATGTTAACATTAAAATTCTTTTTGGCATATTGGAGAAGGAAGGTTGTCTTACCTACGCCGCGCGGTCCTTTGATGCCTATCAACCGATGACTCCAATCAATTTCGTTCATCAGTGGACGGGTCATTGTAGTGTCCGTATGCTCAACCAAAAAAGCATGTCTTTGAAAGAAATTCTCCATGTGCTTATTTTTTAAGGGTACAAAGTTACATAAAATGTGCGGTTTTGACTTCTTTGGATAGCAAAAAAACGCTATTTTTGCGCCATGAATCTGTTTTATTTTAATTATTCTCACGAACTTGCCCTTGCTAATGACCGCGTAAACTATTACTCTCCGGTCCATGTACGTTGTATGGAACGTGACCTCATGCCTTTGGCGACATGGCTCGCGCATCCGGATGACGTAGTGGCGGTAGCGGAGGACCGGGTCGCTTTGTGTCGCGATTTTTATGCGGTTGCCGGCTTGGATGCTTGTCAGTTCGTGCCGGCAGATTCACTTCCTTCGGGCTACGAACCTTGTCCGTGGGGTCTTGACCGCCATGTCGTGTGGCAAATGCGTAAAAATGGAGCCGATGGTTTGCCTTCGGACGAAACACTCCGAACGATACGTGCGCTGTCTTCACGTCGTTTGGCCGTAGAATTGCTGGTCGAGCTGCGAAATCGCTTGTCTGATGAACCTTTGTGCGGAGAGTCGTTCTTTTGTCAGTCCGAGGACGAAATTAGTGCCGTAGTGAGCCGTTTGGGCCGCACAGTCCTCAAAGCACCTTTGTCTGGCAGCGGACGGGGGTTGCGTTTCGCCGAATCATGTTTGTCGGAACCGCTTACAGGTTGGCTTAAAAATACTCTGAAAACGCAAGGCGGTATGGTCGTAGAGCCATTTCTGGAGGGGAAAGTGCACGATTTGGCCTGTGAATTTGTGGCTGGTGCCGACGGTACCGTTCGTTTTGTGGGCTTGTCTGTATTTTTTATTTCCGGACGTTGTTCTTACGAGGGCAATCTGTTGGCTTCGCAGCGGCGTCTGCGGCATCGTCTCTTTGAAGGACCGGATGCTTTTCCCGAGCCCGTATTCAATCGTGTCGCTGAGGAACTCCGTATCTTATTACAACAACGTCTTGGTGGCCATTACGCAGGTCCGCTTGGCGTAGACATGATGCTGGTGCGCGATGCCGAAGATATGCTTCGCCTGCATCCGTGTGTGGAAATAAATCTACGCCATACCATGGGCCACGTGGCCCTTCACCTCTCGCAACGTTTGCCTGCCGAGACCGAAGCCCGTTTTAGCGTCGATTATAATCAGACTTCGGGCGAACTATGTCGCATTTGGAAAGACCGAAGTCCGTTTTCGTTTTCACAAGATGCGTCTTTAGTGGACGAACCTTTCTCTTCGGTCCGCCGGCGCTGGCTTCTTACGCCTTTGTGTCGCGACACGAATTACGTGGCGTACGTTGAGGTGTGATTATATACCTAAAAGCTTTTTGTAGAGAGCTACGTAACTCTCGGTATAGGTGTCGTAGTTGAACGAACGTCCGTATCGGGCGGCGGCTTGTGCCTTTTCACTGTCTCGATGCCATGTGTCGAGTCCTTTTTGTACGACGTCAGCCATGGCTTGTGGGGTGTAATCGTCCCAATAGTCGGCATGACTGCCGCAGACTTCGGGTAAGCTGCTCATACGTGAACTGAAAACTTTGGCACCGAGCCGCATGGCTTCGAGTACGGGAATTCCGAAACCTTCCAAACGGCTTGGAAAGAGAAACGCTGAACAATGTCGGTAAAGCCAACTCTTTTCTTCATTCGTGATTTTCCCAGTCAGGTGTACACGACCTTCGCCTTGCCCGGCGATAAGTTGGCGTAAGGTGTCGGCATAGGAAAAGTGGTCGTCACCACATATATATAAGTGGTGATTAGGAAAATGATGCATCATCGGCACCAGCGTCTGGAAATTCTTTTTCTCGCGGATTTGACCTATGGTAAAGAAAAAAGGTGTATTGACATCGGTAATAAATGCAGGTTGTTTGGGAATGATGTTTTCAACCTCGGCGATACCGTTGTGGATGACCTGAACGCGGTCGGCATCGTAGGACACATGGGCAAGAAGGTCTTGCCGGGCATATTCTGAAATCGTTGTGATGTAGTCGGAATGGAGCACGCGGTGGCGCAACTGCAGAATATGGCGCAGACGGTGGATTCCGTGTTTTTCGCGCATGAAGTTGAGGTCGTGCACGGTGAGGAGTTGTATCATGCCAGGCCGACATAGACGGAAATGATATTGTTGGTCAGTGGCGTGCCACAAGTCTATGATGTCGGGAAACAGGTGCGCTTCCTTCGCTTTGCGTTCACGTACGATATAGTCCACACGGTCGCCGAACAATCCTTGACGTCGCTCGGGCAAAACAAAGACGAAACGTATGCCATCCACCGTTTTTTCAGCTAAACGCGGGGCATAGTTGCGCGCAATTTCACCGAAACCGCACATGTCGTCGTAATGAGAAAAGTCGACCAGTACTCGTTTTGTCATAATCACTATTATTTAGGCCGCCAAAGCAATGTGCCCAGACGGTGACCTTTTTCTTTTTTATATATGGCCCGTACAGTATATGCTCCCGGGGACAGGCGACCGAGATCAGGCCCTGTGGTATATCTCATGCTCAATGCCGTGCGTCCCTGCATGTCTTCAAAAACCAGATACTCGGCTTTATTATCTACTGGAACTAATAATCGGCCATTTTCCATGCGAATGGTGCCCTTGCAAAGGGTCTCGGCCGTTCTCTGAGGTGCATTGAAAGCAACGGGTTCGCTCTCGTTGCCGTAGCGGTCAATTATGGTCAGCACATAGTAGGGCTGCATAGATTGAGGCAGGGATGACGTGACTGTGATGGCGTTTTCAGTCAGGTAAGTATAAAACATATTGGTTGCATCACCGGTGTTGACAGGCCATGAGTGGGAACGGTAAATGTTGGCGCGAAGCCCGTTGGAAAGCCTGTCCCAACTGAGTCGTATTCCGTCGGATGTCTGTGTCATGTATAGGCCTGTGGGAGATGCAGGAGAAGTGTTGCTCTCCCACGTAAGGGCTGGTGTAAGTGCCGGAAGGCTATAAAAACCGGTGCGCAAGTAGTTGTAAAAACCTTTCTTGTCTTCCGTCACGAAGCGGCTGCGGAAAAAAGCCTGTCCTTGCGTTCCAGACATGCGGGTAACGGCGCATTCTTGTTCTATGACGGATAAAGGCCAATTTCTTTCTTGCATCATATAAACACCAAGGCCCGGAACAATGATACGGTCGCAACTGGACTGTTGCCAGTCGTATAGGAAAGGATAGAAGTTCTGTCCTTGAAAGTACATCATGGGTACAAGCATGTCCATGATGCCTTCGCGCAACCAAGCCTGGGCGTCCTGATGAACCGCATCGCGGGCATTCCAGCCGCGGGCGCTTTGCCGTGGTAGATCACTGTATTTGCCAATGGGTGAACAGCTCAAACGAACCCATGGCTTCAACATTTTGACTGTTTGGTGGACTCTACGTACGCAGTTAGTCACATTGTCAGCACGCCATTGCGACAAGCGTTTCCCGTTGCCGTACTTGCGGAAAGTTGCAGCGTCGTTGTACTTGATTTCCTTTTCCGGATAACGGATATAATCCAAGTGGATGCCGTCGACATCGTAATTGTTTACTATTTCCTCGCAGATTGAAGCTAAATAGTCTGCTGTGCCAGGCTCTCCAGGGTTAAGAATCCAGTTTTGGTCAGTTTTGAGACACAGGTTAGGCACCCTGCGGTTCATTGAACGGGCACCTAGTGCTGAGGCATTCTTGAAATTGTGCCCTGGAATAGCTACAACCCATGCGTGAAGTTCCATTCCGCGCCGATGGCATTCGTTTATGGCGAACAGTAAGGGGTCATACCCGGGATTCCTCCCGACACGTCCGGTAAGACAATCGTCCCACGGCTCGATGAGAGAAGGATAAATGACTGTGGACCGCACTCGGGTTTGTAACATGACTGTATTGAAACGGGCGGCTTTCAGTTGGTCCAAAATATCGCACAACTCCTGTTGCTGTCGTCTGATACCGGCAGCATCGATGGCTTTTTGACGCGGCCAGTCAAGACCACTGATGGTCGTGAGCCAAATGGCGCGCACTTCACGTTTTGGAGAGACGCCGAAAAGTCCCTCAGTTGCGCTCCCAACTTGTCCATATGACACTAAAGAAGCGCTTAAAGCCAGTAAAAATGTTATAATTTGTTTTCTCATCGCTGATTTTCCTTGCAAAAGTACGTTTTTCCTTCAAGTTTTCTTATTTTTGCACTAATAAAACTGAGAAATTTAACCGATAAAAAAGAAAGAATATGAAGAAATGGTTCCTTGGCATCCTGTTACTGGCCATGACGGTCGGTGCAAATGCACAGTTTGAAGCCGGTACGAAGTATATCGGCGCCTCTGCCTCTAACTTGGGCTTGTCCTATAGCACTGCAGAGAAATTTCGCTTTGGTTTGAACGCCTCTGCAGGTTATTTCATCATGGACAAAATTATGGTAAAGGCCGATGTGGGTTACAATCACACTAATCATGTGGATGATTTGACTGCAGGTCTTGGTGGACGTTACTATTTTATTGAAAATGGCATCTTCTTCGGAGCTGGCGCTGAATTTGTGCATTATACAAAGAATCAGAACGACCTGCAAATTCCTGTTGAAGTAGGTTATTGTTTCTATTTGAACCACTACATCTCTGTTGAGCCATCGCTTTATTACAAGATGAGTATTGATGACTTCAGTGACAAGAGTACAGTCGGCTTCAAAATAGGCTTCGGTTTCTACTTCTGATTTTGGCACGGCTTCAATTGCCTGACGGCTCTGCTGTCCAGGGGCAGCAAGTCCTTTTACACAGCTGTTGTGCTCCATGTTCGGCAGCCATCGTGGAGTGCATGTTACTAAACGACATGCACCCCACGGTTTTTTTTTCCAACTCTAATATTTTTCCTCAGCAAGAGTACGAAAAACGTAAGGCTGAGCTCATTCGTTTCCTTGAAGCACAACAAGTGCCTTTCGTGGAGGACGATTACGACCACGCGGCTTGGCTTGATTCTGTGATAGGCTTTGAAATGGAACCCGAGCGCGGGCATCGTTGCTCGCTCTGCTTTAAATATCGTTTGCATCATGTGGCTGCTTATGCACAGACTCATGGTTTCAATTTATTAACTACGACTCTTGCGTCGTCACGTTGGAAAGACATTGACCAAATCAATGCCGCCGGCCGGTGTGCCGTAGCCGATTTTCCCCAAGTGACCTTTTGGGAGCAGAATTGGCGACGCGGGGGATTACAGGAACGTCGCGGTCAACTGTTGCGCTTGAATCAGTTTTATAATCAGCAGTACTG
>CAMZHB010000117.1 GCA_947306605.1 uncultured Prevotellaceae bacterium
TATCCACCCAAGGGCAGCCAGCCGAGACAATATTCGGTTTCGGATTTCTTGGGCTTGAACTTCAGCAACGTCTTCCACGGGTCAAAAAAGAGGCAAAACTTCTCCACCCGCACCTTGAACAGTTTGGCGAAGAAGAAATGACCGCCCTCATGGAGCAAAATGAGGATGGAGAAACACAGGATGAGTTGCAGGGCTTTTATCAGAAAGGCTTCCATAGGAATTATAAATTAGCAATAAGTTCTTCTGCCACGCACTGCGCTTCGGCATCGGTGGCGATATAAGTTTCAAACGTAGGTTTGGCCTCGAAAGGCACGCGGTCCATAGTGCGCTCGATGTTGCGGAAGATGTCGTTGTAACCGATGCGTCCTTGGCGGAAAGCCAAGTTCATCACCTCGTTGGCCCGGTTCATGACGCAAGCGGCGTTTCCTCCGCGGCGCAAGGCCTCGAAAGCCAGCTCCAGACACGGGAATTTGTCGCGGTCTGGACGCTCAAAGGTAAGCTGCCCCAAAGCAAAGAGATCCATACGCTCGCCCGAAAGGGGCCTGCGGTCGGGATAAGTGAGCGCATACTGGATGGGAAGACGCATGTCGGGCATGCCGAGCTGGGCCTTGACGGCACCGTCGCAGAACTGTACGGCACTGTGGATAATGGACTGGGGATGTACGAGCACTTCAATCTGCTCGGGACGCACACCAAAAAGCCAGCGGGCCTCAATGACCTCAAAGCCCTTGTTCATCATGGTGGCGGAATCGATGGTTATCTTGGCGCCCATGTCCCAGTTGGGGTGGCGCAAGGCTTGCTCAGGAGTGACCTCACGGAGCTGTTCCTTGGTAAACGTGCGGAACGGACCGCCGGAAGCCGTGAGCAATATCTTTTCTATTTTATTGTTGCCTTCACCTGCCAAACTTTGGAAAATGGCAGAGTGCTCGCTGTCGACGGGCAATATGGGCGTGCGGAAGGTTTGGGCCAATTGTGTGACCAGTTCACCAGCCACCACGAGCGTTTCCTTATTGGCCAGGGCTATTAGTTTGCGGGCACGGATGGCATGGATGGTCGGCAACAGACCGGCAAAACCGACCAACGCCGTGAGCACCACGTCCACCTCTTGGCTCTCGACTACCTGACACAGGGCCTCGCTGCCACAATAAACCTTCACGGGTAGATCAGCCAACGCCTCGCACAGCGTCTGATACTTCGTTTCGTTGGCAATGACCACCGCGTCGGGCTGATACTTGCGAGCCTGAGCCGCGAGCAAATCCACCCGGTCGTTGGCCGTCAGTACTTCAACCTCGAACAAGTCGGGGTGCTCGTCTATCACTTGCAGCGCCTGGGTACCGATGGAACCGGTCGAGCCCAATATGGCGATTCTTTTTTTCTTTTTCTCCATTGGCTTGTGTCAGTTGTTCAAGTCCAGAAGCCCCTCGGGCAGTTGTAACGTCAGTACGCGCGCTTTTTCATCGACCGACACCAGAAAATCCTCATGGAAAGGCACGAGAACTTCTCCCCCAGCCTCGCGCTTGATGCACAACAGAAGATTGACATTGCGGTCGTCAACGTAGTCCACAACGCCCAAATGTCCCGAATTCACGTCATCCACGCTGAAACCGGTCAGATAGTTCCACGTTAGAGGCTCTTCTTCGCGTTCGGGTATCATCGACAGTGGAAAATAAACCTCCGCGCCACAAAGTTGCTGGGCACGTTCCACATCGTCCACATCCTCGAACTTCATTATGGCTGTGGAACGGTTCTTGAAACGGTACGAATCAATAAAGAACGGAACGGGAAGTCCGTCGAGCATCAAGAAGAGAACATTGGCTTCGGTACGGTCGAAGACATCGTCCGTAAACGTCAGGTCCACCTCGCCGGCCAAACCGTGAGCACGGGCTATGTAGCCAATTTTGTAAATATCTTCCCGACGTATCATTTTACACGCGTTTTATGTGTGCGCCGAGCGCATTCAGACGCTCGTCAATGTGTTCATAACCGCGGTCAATCTGCTCCACGTTGTCTATTCGGCTCACGCCATCGGCACTCAAAGCGGCAATAAGCAGAGCAATGCCGGCACGGATGTCGGGCGACACCATGCGGCGGGCTCGCAAACGCAGCGACTGGTCATGGCCGACAACCACGGCACGGTGCGGGTCGCAAAGAATGATTTGGGCGCCCATGTCTATGAGGCGGTCGACAAAAAACAGGCGGCTTTCGAACATCTTCTGGTGGAACAGCACAGAGCCTTTGGCCTGGGTAGCCACTACAATGAGCACACTCAGCAGGTCGGGCGTCAGTCCGGGCCAGGGAGCGTCGTCGATGGTCATGAACGAGCCGTCCAAGAACGTTTCTATCTCATAATGCTCCTGCCGCGGCACAACAATGTCGTCACCCTTCACCTCGAGCCGGACACCCAAGCGCTGAAACGCGCGGGGGATGTTACCCAAATTGTAGAACGAGGTGTCTTTGATGGTAAGGCCGCCGCCAAGCATGGCCGACATGCCTATGAAACTGCCCACCTCAATCATGTCGGGCAGCACCCGGTGTTCCGTTCCGTGCAGGGCGTTGACACCGGTAATGGTAAGCAGATTGCTTGCCACGCCTTCTATCTTCGCTCCCATGCCATTGAGCATCCGGCAGAGTTGCTGCACGTAAGGCTCACAGGCCGCATTGTAAATGGTAGTGACGCCCTCGGCCAAGACGGCAGCCATCACGATGTTGGCCGTTCCCGTCACCGAAGCCTCGTCGAGCAGCATATAAGTACCTTTGAGACGGTCGGCACGAAGAGTGTAGCGTGTGTGGGGGCCATCGACATCGAGCGAAGCACCCAAGTGCTGCATACCGGTCAGATGGGTGTCCACGCGGCGGCGTCCTATTTTGTCTCCGCCGGGTTTGGCCAGCACGGCTTCGCCGAAACGTGCCAGCAGCGGGCCGACGAGCATCACGGAGCCGCGCAGGGCGGCACACTTCTGCATGAATTCGTCACTGCGGGCATACGAGAGGTCCACGGCGTCAGCCCTGAACGTATAGTCGCCAGCAGAGAGACGGGTCACCTTCACGCCCAGATGGCGCAGAAGGTCGATGAGGTGCTGCACGTCCAGTATTTCGGGAATATTGGAAATGCGCACTTCTTCCGGGGTCAACAAGGTGGCACAGATAACCTCCAGCGCCTCGTTCTTGGCGCCCTGCGGCACGATGTTGCCTTCCAGACGGTGACCGCCCTCAATGATGAATGATGCCATGCAAATATCGGTAAGCGGGAACAGTATTTCTTTCTTATCAACGGTTGCGACGGCGGCGCATCTGCACCCGCGGCTGCTGGTTGCCACTGGGCACGGAACCGTTGAAGCGTACCTGACCGGTGGTCACCTGCACGCGGCCGTCGGTATAGTGTGCCAAGTCGTCGGCAATTTTCTCTTCGTTCAGCGAATCCTTGTTCCAATAGTACAAGTCCTTCCGCATTTGGTTTGCCGTCAGTTCCACCAGGCGGTCGCGTTCAGCGCCGGGCTCCATGTCGCCCAGGTGGCGCATGAGTTCTTCCAACAGGTGGCCGTAGTGACGGCGGTCGATTTCGGTCATGGGATAAGGCAGCGGCGCCGGTTTGACGTTGGCGTCCTCCTCGCGGGTGATTTCCACGGGATAGTCGATGTCCAGTTCATAGTGCGAAAGGCGCGCGAGATGGTCCCAATACATACGGCGGGCGTCGCGGGCGTCCAGTTCCGTGGGGAACATCCTTTCCATCAGCTCCACGATGGTTTCGGCACAGCGCTGGCGTTCCTCGCGCGAGGTCAGTGTCAGGGCGTAGTCCACCATATTCTGTACGGTACGGCCGTACTCTGGCAGAATCAGCAATTCTCGGTCGGTATTGTAATCCATTTTTCTAAAATAATTTCTTTGATTGTGTTGCCACGAATTCCTTCAGGTAGAACGGTTCGAAGTAGGCCACGTCTTCCGTCTTGCCCCGCAGGAACTGGCGTTCGGCCAGGGGCATCATGTGCTTGGCCAGCGGTTCCACACCGTCCACGAAGACGGCATTGGCATGGCTGCTGAGGAGCGGTTTGCACTTCTCCGCCCCGTTGCCGAAGAACACCACCGGGCCACGGTCCAGGTACTCGCGGTAGGAGCCGTCGTCGATGATGTCGGCCGACACAGGCTTTTGCACCTTCAGGGCGCGGTCGTAGATGGCGGAATAAACCTCCATGCGGCGGGCGTCGATCATGGGGCACAGCAGGGCATCCTCGGGCAGGTCGGCCCGGTAGAGCAGCAAGGGCACGCAGAGCAACTCCAGCGTGGGCACCGCAATGAGTTTGAGGTTACGCCCGTAGCACAGGCCTTTGGCCGTCGACACCCCGATGCGCAGTCCCGTGTAAGAGCCCGGGCCGCTGCTCACGGCCACGGCATCGACGGGGATGGCGTGACTGTCGGCAAACGACACGGCTTCTTCCACGTAAGGTCCCAGCACCACGCCGTGGGAGGGTCCTTCGTGACATTCGCGCGACATCAGGCACTGCCCGTCCTGGCTCAGCGCCACGGAGCACACCTGTGTGGACGTTTCTATATGTACAATGCAAGCCATTTTCTCAATCCGGTTTATTTGCGTACGAAGCGGCGGCCCTGCCATTGGCAGCTCACGCGTTCCGTCAGCCACGCGGCCTGTTCCTGGCGCCGCTCGGGGTCGCCCCCGTCGGCATGGAGGATGAAGTCCAACGTGTCGGCATCGGCCGACAGGCGGGCTTCCACGAGAGCCGTTTCCAGTCCGTCGAGCACGGCACGGCCTTCGTCTTTCGTCAGTTCCGGCCGCAGGAAAGCGTCCGCACCGGGCACACGGACGAAGCGCGAGGCCGGCAAGGGACGCCAGTCCAACGTGTAGAACGCCACGGTGCTCATGGGTTCAGGCGTGAGACAGGTGTGCACCAGACACACCACCGTGTCGCGCCCGCCGGACAACAGTTTCATCTCGGCACGGCTGGCAGCCGACAGTTCCCACCGGGCATACTCGTCGGTCAGCACAGCCAGCACGCTGGTTTCGCCCATGCGGTTCTTCACCGCGGCGTACATGCCGCTGTCGCGGAAATCGACAGCGTCGAGCAGATTATCTGTCGAAAGCAGAGGCAACACCTCCTGGGGCATCTGCACCAGCACATGCTTCATTGTCCGTCCCCAAGCACCGGCAGTGCCAAGAAACAGACACACGCAAACGATTAAAGCGTATCTACGCATTTCAACGTACAAAAATACACATTTTAATTGAGAGTTTAGAATTTTGCTTTGTAAAATCGCGGGCTGCGCGACCTAACGTCGGCCGCAGACCGGTGACCATCGCTCCCATTGCTTCCATTGTTCCCAAAAAGCTCCGACTTTCGCTTCACAAAGGCGGCGCTTCAAAAATCAGAAGCGGCGTCTCGAAATTTTGAGACGCCGCTTCTATTTTGTCCTTTTCTGCCGCCTGCGGAAACCCGGCGCATGACAAAACGCCTTCTTTCTGTATCCATTTTTTGAAAAAAAAACGTCCGGCGCACATGGTGGCGTGCGCCGGACGAATCTATCGTTACACGTTGTGTGTTGTGTTTACTTGCTCGTAGGCAGTGAGAGATACCAGTTCTTCTCGTCCTGCATCTTGCCGAACAGCGTAGCGTCGTACTGGCTGGCGTCGTCGGTCACCTTCTGGTCGCGGCGGCCCATCTTCCAGCCGAGCCAAGCCTTGCCGTCGCTCTTGTGGCCGGCAATGCGGACGAGGTCGGTGAAGCGGTGGCCTTCGAAAGCGGTTTCGAGAGCGCTCTCGTCGACGATGAGGTCTTCAACGGCATTGATGAT